>JANQSB010000457.1 GCA_028284295.1 Myxococcota bacterium
GCGGGCCAGGAAGGCGTCGACCGCGCGCTTGAGTCGCGCGGCGTCGGGACGCATCGCCCATGCGATCACGCGGTTCCCGGGCAGCTCGAGGGCCACCCGGAGATCGTCCCGCCAGGCGCTGGCCGCTCGCATGACGTTGCTGTCCATCAGGGTGAGGTCGATCTCGTGCCGGGCGACCGCGTCGAGCAGGCCGTCCACGTCCAGCTCCTCGCGCGCGGGCGCGACCCGCAGCTCCGGGTGCTCGCGCGCGAGCGCCTCGGCGCTCTGCCAGAAGGCCGACGAAGGCTGCACGGAGAGCTTGCGTCCGGCCAGCTCGCGCGGGCTCGTCAGGGAGTCGTCGCTGCTTCGGGTCACGACCTGCTCGCGCACGAGCTCCACCGGGGAAGAGAAGGCCACCCGCGCCGCCCGCTCCGGGGTGACGGTGAGGTTCTCGACGACCAGGTCGCCGCGTCCCGACAGCAGCGCGGGGATCAGGTCTTCGAAGCGGTCGACGGCCACGAAGGTCGCGGTGAGGCCGAGCTCCTCGGCGAGGTGTACCGCCCGCTCTCGCTCGGCGTCCAGGGGCGAGCCGTCGCGAGGCAGCCAGGCTTCCGAGCGCCGCTGGACCAGGATCCGCAGCTCGCCCCGCCTCCGCAGGCCGGGCAGGTCTTCGGTGCTTCGTTGCGCATGCGGCCCCGGGGACGGCGCTTCGGGCGCCGACCGGGTCGTCTCGCGCTCGGTGCAGGCGACCAGCGCGAGCCATGCGAGCGTCGCAGACAGGAGTCGCAGCATCGCGCGGGAAGGCTACCCGATGATCATCTCGATCAGATGGGGACCGCCGGATGCGAGCGCGCGCTCCAGCGCGCCCATCAGGCTCTCGGCGTCCTCCACCCGCTCGGCCGGCACCCCGAAGCCCCGCGCCAGGGCGGTCCAGTCCAGCTCGGGGGTGTCGAGCTGGGTCAGGGATCGCGCCTGAGGACCCGGCTCGGCGATCCCGGCTCGGGCCAGCTCGACCTGGAGGATGCGGTAGGCGCGGTTCGAGCAGAGCAGCGTGACGACGTCGAGTCCTTCGCGGGCCTGGGTCCAGAGCGCCTGGAGGGTGTAGGCCCCGCTGCCGTCGGCCTGGAAGGCGACGACCTGGCGCTCCGGGCATGCGATGGCGGCGCCGGTCGCGACCGGCAGTCCCTGGCCGATGGCGCCGCCGGTCAGGCTCAGCAGGGTATGCGGTGCGGCGCCCGCGGAGAGCGCGTAGAAGGGCAGCCCCGAGGTGGCCGCCTCGTCGACCACGACGGCGCCTTCGGGGACCGCGCGCGCGAGTGCCGCGCCGATCGAGGCCGAGTCGAGGGGGCCCGTCGGCGCATCGGGCAGCGGGGCGTCCGGCTGCGCGCCCGGATCGCTGCCGCGGGACAGCGTGTCCGCCAGTGCCTCGAGGGCCTCTTCGACGGGCTCCTCGGGCGAGGCCAGTGAAGCCACGCTGCCCTCGGGCGCGAGCCGACTCGCCTGGCCCGGGTAGCCGAAGAAGGCGACGGGCGGGATGGCGCCCGCCAGCGCCACGGTGGGCGCCTCGGCGAGGTCTTCCCGCGCCTGCTCGGGGAAGTAGGGCAGGCGGCCGATGGCGGGAAGGCCCGCGCCGCGCTCCCACACGGCCGG
>JANQSB010000477.1 GCA_028284295.1 Myxococcota bacterium
TTGGCCGCTTGGCCGCTTGGCCGCTTGGCCGCTTGGCCGCTTGGCCGCTTGGCTGTTTAGCCAGATAGCCGCGTCGGGGCCGGGGGGCTCTCCGCGGAATGACTCGCCACGGCTGTTGTCGGCTGGTTTGGGTCGGTGTGGCTTCGCGGCGCGCTGGGGGTCGGGCGGGTCGGGAGGGGGGCTGCGTTCGACTTCCGCTCCGTGCCCCCCGGCTCCCGTCGCTCCGCGCTTGGGGCGTGCGGGCTGTCGCGCTCACGGGTTGGGGAGAGGGGGAGGAGGGCTGCGTTTGACTTCCGCTCCGTGCCCCCCGGCTCCCGCCGCTCCGCGTTCGTGTCGTGCGGGCTGTCGCGCTCACGGGTTGGGGAGAGGGGGGAGGGGGGCTGCGTTCGACTCCGCTCCGTGCCCCCCGGCTTCCGCCGCTCCGCGGCTGTGCCGTGCCGTCTGTCGCGCTCACGGGTGGATCAGTAGATGGTCTCGGCTTCGAGGGTTCCGTCTTCGGCTTCGATGATCCGGACCCTGGTCATGCACGCCATGCAGTAGAGGCGGTCGCCGACGCGGAGCTCGCGGGGGGAGCGGATGATGATCTTGCAGACGGGGCACAGGGCTTCGTTGGGCGCGAGGACGTCGCTCGGGCCCTCCCATCGGCGGTAGAACTTGCGGTACTTCTTCGGGACCTCGTCGAAGCCGGTGTCCTCGAGCTCGTAGCGCTTGCGCGGGGCTTCGTCTTCCTGCGGCAGCTCGTCCGACACCGCCTTCGCCTCGCTCATCAGACGAGCCCGAGCCGGTCGACGGTCTCGAGGTAGTCGCGGCCCAGGGTGGGACGATCGCTGCGCGGGACGCCGATCTCGTCCATGGCTTCCTCGAAGGTCTGGAGCACGAGCGCGTCGAGCTCGGTCTTGACGGCGGCGAGCCTCGTCTGACGCTGCTTGTCCTGGCGGATGCGGCGCCCCAGCTCGTTCTCGCCGAAACCGATGTGGCGTCGCTCGTCGCGGAGGACCCGCTCGAGCAGGTCCTTCGTGATCGGGTCCGCGTTGCGCGCGTGGGCCCGGAACACCGTGTACTCCATGGTCTCCAGGGCGACGTTCTGGGCGAAGATCGCGGCGTCCCACTCCCTCGCGTTCACCAGCTCGAGGATCTTGCCCCGGAGCCGCTTGACGCTCGGCCCCGCGCGGCGGTCCACCTCCGCTTCCGGGTCCGGCACGCCGAGCTCGCGCAGCCGGTTCAGCATGACCTCGACGTGACGACCCTCGTCCACGGTCTGGGTCGACAGGAAGATCTTGGCGTGTCGATTGGGTGCGATCGCGATCAGTCCGCTCGAGGCCTCGAGCGCGGCCGTCTCGGCCACCGCGTAGCTGCACAGGGTGGCAACGAGACGGTCGCGATCGGGAGCCTCGAGCACCACGTCGTCGACGTCCCGCCGGTGCCCGTGGTCGAGGCCCTGGAGGTAGCCCTCCACGGCCTCGAACCAGTGCTCGAAGGAGTGGACCTCTTCGATGAAGTCCTCCGGCTCGAGCGCATGGACGTCGTCGACCGGGCCGCTCACCGCCTCAGGCCGCCTGGGGCTTCGAGGGCGTCTGGTACTCGAGACCGATGCGTCCGAGTCGCGCCTGGAAGTCCTTCAGGATGGTGTCGGAGAGGACCGCCTCGATCTCCTCCGGCTCCGCCTGGGACAGGTCGACTCCCTGCCAGGTCGCCTTGGCGGGTGCACCCGTGTCGAGCTCTTCCCGGGCGTGCTGCACCTCTTCCTGCATCGCGTTGCTGCGGAAGTTGTCCGCGAAGGTCGCCAGCATGAAGTAGGACATGTCCTTCTGCATGCGCTCGATCTCCGGCTTCTTCTCCGGGTACTGGCGGATCAGCGAGCCGATCCGGTTCTCCCCGAAGCCCACGTGGCGACGCTCGTCGGCGATGGTTCCCGAGAGGGTGTGCGCGAACTTCGGATTCGGGTCCCGGTTCACGGTCTCCATCATCTCGAAGACGCTGAAGGCCATGCCTTCGAGGACGACGTTCTGACCCACGACACCCGCGACGAAGTCCTTCTTGTCCACCTTCTCGAGCAGGATCTCCGCGAACTTCACCAGATTCGGATTGGCGTAGCGCGCGATGACGTCCTCGAGCTCCTTCTTCT
The DNA here is from genome assembly GCA_028284295.1 of Myxococcota bacterium. Classification (GTDB taxonomy): domain Bacteria; phylum Myxococcota_A; class UBA9160; order UBA9160; family UBA4427; genus JAJDAN01. The sequence continues at coordinate 2,126 of JANQSB010000477.1, forward strand.
TCACGCCCAGGTCGTAGAGGCGCTGGGTGAAGATCTCGACGTGACGCGCCTCATCGAGGGTCTGGGTGGCGAGGAAGCACTGGCTCGGAGCGTCCGGTGCGCAGCCGACGAGGCCCGACGAGGAGGCGAGGGCGCACCGCTCGCCCACCACCAGCTGCACGGTGGTGCGGATGGCCGCGTCGCGCAGGATGGGATCCTCGAGCACCAGGTCCGGCTCCTTCTCGTCCGGGCCGCGTCCGTACTCGGTGTCCACCAGATAGCCCTGGGGGCAGGATTCGAGCCAGTACTGGATCGAGTAGGCGTCGAGGAAGTTCGTCATGCTTGCTCTCCTTGGTGGGGACGCCGTGACGGCCCGATCGCCGCCGCCGGTGCCTCGCTCAGTTGTCTCCGTTGCGCGCCGTGCCGAGCGCCTCTTCGCGGGCCTCGTGCTCGGCGAACGCGTCGCAGAATGCTGCGAAGCGTCGACTGAATTCCTCCGCCGATCCCCGCTCCAGCAGCTCGTGTAGCTCCTCGAGCTCCTCGCGATGCCGGGCGTGATCGAGCACCAGCTGCGCCAGCTGCGGAGCGAGATGGGGCCGCAACCCGCGCAACGCCGGGAAGTAGGACTTGTCCTCCACGTCCATGTGCGCCTCGATGGCGTCGCGGAAGCGCGTGAAGGCGAGCCGCACTGCCTGGAGCGAGTGGCGGGCGAGGCCGTCGCCGACCAGCTCGAAGAAGGACCTCAGCTGGGCATGCTGGCCGAAGATGCGCTTGGTCTCCGCGGCGATCCGCAGGTCGAGCCCCGGCTCGGGAATCCCGGACGAGGAGGGAGTATGTGTACGTGCCAAGATGGTGAACTCCTTCGCGGGGCGGTGCGGACCGACCCTTCATGGGTTTGCACGAATCGTTCCAAGGTGCGAGCTGCAAGCCAGGGGCGCCAGGAGGCCGGGCGTCGGGGCGCGGTGCCCCAGCCGGGACCGCGGCGGGGCAGGTCGGGCTCCTGCCCGAGGAGTCTCCCGTGTCGTCGGCGTCCGAGCAGGAGTCGTCGGGCCCAACGGCCTGCGCGCGCAGCTCGGCCCTTGCCCGTCGACTCGAACGGGGCGGACCATCGGTCTCGAGCGCCCGAACCCCCGGCGTGCCGGGTCAGTCGTCCTTCGGCTTCACCGTCAGGACGGAGCAGGGCGCGAGCCGGATCGTGCGCTCGGCCACGCTGCCCAGCAGCACGTGCTTGAGGCCCGTGTGGCCGCGGGTGCCGATCACGATGAGGTCGACGTCGTTCTCCTCGGCCACGCGCGCGATCGCGGGCGCCGCGGGCACCTCGGTGAGGTGCGAGGTGACGTCGACTCCTTCCGCAGAGACCTTCTCCACCACGGCCTTCAGATTCTGGGCGGCCGCATCGCGGGCCTGCTCGAGGAAGCCGTCGGGGACCACGACCTCGTAGGGGCTGACGATCGGAACCGGAGTCTGGAAGGCGTGGATGACCTCGAGCTTGGCCCCGAAGGTCTTGGCGATGTTGATGGCCGAGTCCACGGCCTGGTGTGCGTTCTCCGAGAAGTCCGTTGCGACGAGCACGGTCTTGATCTGGATCATGGCGATTCTCCTGTCCTCCGCGCTTCGGTCGCGCGTGCTGGCGATTCCGCTTACATGCTAGCGGCGAGATCCGGCTTCAGGCCTGGGCCGGGCTGCCTCCCGTGGCGGCGGCCTCGCTGCTCTGCTGCGCCTCTCGCTTGGCGCGGCGCTCCGCGCGTCGGTAGAGGGTCTTCCGGTCGATCCCGAGCGCTGCGGCGGCGTGGACCTTGTTGCCGTTGTGCAGTGCCATCACCTCGTCGATGTAGAGGTCCTGCAGCTCCTCCAGGGTCAGACGCCGCACCGCGCAGCTGTGGAGCCGCTCGGCGATGCCTCCGGCCGCACTCTCGGCCGCCCCCTCGAGGGGCAGATCCTCGACCTGCAGCTCGGGGCGGTCCGTCAGCGCGAGGGCTCGCTCGATCAGGTTCTCGAGCTCGCGTCCGTTGCCCTTCCATTCGGCTGCGCACAGCGCCTTCATCGCCTCGCTCGAGACCGTGCGGGGCTCTCCGTCCGAGTGGCGGGCCAGGAAGGCCTCGACCAGCGGCGGCACGTCCTCGGGACGCTCCGCCAGGGGCGGGATGTGGATCGGGATGACGTTCAGCCGGTAGTAGAGATCCTCGCGGAAGGCACCGCGGTCGATCTCCTCCCGGAGCTCCTTGTTGGTCGCGGCGATCACGCGCACGTCCACGGGGATCGTATGGGTACCGCCGACGGGCCGGATCTCCCGGTCCTGCAGCACGCGCAGCAGCTTGCTCTGCAGGCCGGGCGGCATGTCTCCGATCTCGTCGAGGAAGATCGTTCCGCCGCTCGCCTGCTCGAAGAGCCCGCGCTTGCTGGCGTGCGCACCCGTGAAGGCCCCGCGCACGTGGCCGAAGAGCTCGCTCTCCAGAAGTCCTTCGGGGATCGCCGTGCAGTTGATCGGAACGAAGGGCTTGTCGGCACGGCTGCCGTGGAAGTGGATGGTCCGCGCCACCACCTCCTTGCCCGTGCCGCTGCCTCCGGTGATCAGCACCGAGCTGCGGTTGTGCGCGACGCGACGCACCAGCGCGAAGATCTCGCGCATCGCCGGGCTGGTGCCGATCAGGTCACCGAGCTGGCTGGTCTGGTCGAGGGCGCGGCGAAGCTGCCGGTTCTCCTGCTCGAGGGCGCGTCGCTCGAGCGCTCGCTCCATGGCGACCAGCACGACCTCGGGCTCGAAGGGCTTGGTCACGTAGTCGAGCGCGCCGGAGCGCATGGCCTCGACGGCCGAGTCGATGCTGCCGAAGGCGGTCATCAGGACGACCGGGGTCTCGGGTCGCAGCTCCCGGAGCGCGGCCACGAGCTCGATGCCCGACTTGCCGGGCATCTTGATGTCGCTCAGGACCGCGTCGTACTCCTGGTCCTTCGAGATCTCGATGGCCTCGTCGGCGCTGCAAGCACTGGTCGCGGCGTAGCCTTCCTCGTTGAACATCGAGGTGAGCATCTCGCGCATCGCGAGATCGTCGTCGACGACCAGGATCCTGCGGTACTGGTTCATTTCTGGTTCTCCCGCCCGAAATGCGATCCCAGGGCCCGGCACGTGCTGGGCCCCGTCTACCGTGTACAAGGGACAGCACGATGCATGCCGGCTGAGATCGCTCTCAGGCGAGCGGCAGTGGGGCGAATGTTCGGATTTGTACCACAGATGGGGCGAAATGGGGCAAATCGACCCATGCGCTGGCAGGAGGTGGGCCTGATCAGCCTTCCCGGGCCACTCCGAGCCACCACCTACGCGTCGTGCGGCGGCTCCTGGCCGCGGTAGGCGGGCAGCCAGGGCAGGTGGACGTGGAACTCGGTTCCCTGGCCCGGGGTGCTCTCCACGGCAATGGTGCCCCCGTGGTCGGCGACGATGCGGCTGGCGACCATCAGCCCCAGCCCGTTGCCCTTGCCCGCTTCCTTGCTGGTGTAGAACGCGTCGAAGATGCGATCGAGATTCGCCTGCTCGATCCCGTGTCCGGTGTCGCCCACGTCCAGACGCGTGCCCGCCTTGCCGTCGGGCCGCAGGCGAAGGCGCAGCTCGCCCCCGTCCGGCATCGCGTCGACCGCGTTGAGGAACAGGTTGAGGAGCAGCTGCTGGAGTCGCTCCGGGTCCCCCGTGACGCTGCCCGTCGGCTCGAAGTCGCGAACCACCTCGACCTGTCGGCGCTTCAGCTTCTCGGACAGGAACGACAGGGTCGTCTCGAGCAGCGGCTCCAGGGCGACCGGGACCCGCTCGCTGGCCTTGGGGCGCGCCATGTTCAGCAGCGACTGGATGATCTTCGAGATACGGCCGATCTGCTCCTGGATGGTCTGCAGGCGCCACTGCGCCTTCTCGTTCTCGACGTGCTTCTCGAGCAGCTTCGCGTGGCCCTGGATCACACCCATCGGGGTTCCGATCTCGTGCGCCAGGCCCGCGACGAGGGTGCCCACGGAGGCGAGCTCCTCCGCGGCCTCGACCCGCTTCTCGGCGCGTTGCAGCTCGCGCTCGCGACGCTTGCGCTCGGTGAGGTCGCGCAGGACCCCGGTGAAGAAGACCTCCTCGTCGATCCTCACCTCGCTGACGGCGAGATCGCCCGGAAAGACGCTGCCGTCCTTGCGCTGGCAGGGAACCTCGCGCCCGATCCCGATGATCTTGCGGTGTCCGGTGCGCGCGTAGTTGGCGAGGTAGGCGTCGTGCTCCTGGCGGTACGGATCCGGCATCAGGACCTGGACGTTGCGGCCGACGAGCTCGGTCTCCTCGTAGCCGAACATCTCGGTGACGGCCCGGTTGGCGGCCCGGATGCCCCCCTTGGCGTCGATCGTGATGATGGCGTCGACTGCGGTGTCGAGGATCGACTGGGTCAGGGTGAGGTTCTGGCGCGTGATCTCCTGGGCCAGCTCGCGCTCCCGCGTCTCGGATTCGAGCAGGCTCTGGTTGCGACGTTCGTTCTCGCGCAGGAGGGGTGAGATCATCCGTTCGAAGAAGCCCGCCCCCGCCAGCACGAGCAGCAGCCCGGCGCCGAGGGCGATCCCGCCGGCTCGCAGGAAGGGCGCCTGCACCTCGGCCAGGTCGATCTTCGCGACCACGCCCCAGTCCGTGTCGGGAACCGGCTCGTAGGCAGCCACCACCCGCGCGCCGCGGGAGTCGTTGCCGACCAGCGTGCCCGACCGTCCCTCCAGCGCGCGTCGCATGGGGTCGGAGGTCTCCGACTCCCACGGGACGGGTGGCGGGAGCGGGCTGTCGTCGTGGCGCTGTCGCATCAGGAACACGATCCGGTCGCCGTCCCGGCGCCCCAGCAGGAACTCGCCCGTCTCGCCGAATCCCTGGAAGCGCTGCTGGGCTTCCGACAGCTGGGACAGCGTGGCAGCGGCGGGATCCGCCGGTCGTGGCTGTCCCTGGGATGCGGGGCTCAGCCCGGCGTCGAAGCGCGCGACGGCCTGGATCAGGGCCGCGCGGCTCTTGGCGACCTCCGCGAGACGCAGCCGCTCCGCGTCGAAGGCGGCCGAGTACAGGGTGCGGATCGCGACGCCCACCGCGCCCAGTCCGACCAGGGCCAGGATCACGGCGGCTCGCCAGACGAGGCGACGGCGCTCCTGGTTGGCGGCGGGCTGCATGGCGGGATGCTACCCCGCCTGCTCCGATTGCCCCGCGGCGCGCCGCGGGCCCGTCGCTCAGGCCGGGACCGCGATCGGCGGCAGGGAGTGGCGGCTGTAGGACTCCGCCGCGGGCTCGATCCCGAGTCGCTGTCGCACCGAATCGAGCGGCAGGATGAAGTAGGTCTCGAGCTCGACGGGCACGAGGAAGCGTGCACGCCGACCCCGTCGCCAGGCGTGGTACAGGTAGCCGAGCCGGTGCGGCCACTCGTCGTCTCCGGTGCGCCAGGCGAAGCGGAGCTCGCGCCGAACGACGTCGCGCAGGTGCGCGGCCACCTCGCGAGAGTGGGTCTGCCCCAACGAGAAGGCCAGCAGTCCCAGCTCGCCGTCCTCGTCGCAGTTGTAGCCGGTGAGGACGTGCCAGAGGTCGTGGACCTCGAGCAGCCGTTCGCGCAGGTACGCCGCGTCGGGATCGACCCGTCCGCTCTCCTCACGCGCCGTGGGGACCAGCTCGTCGTCGGGGTCGAAGCCGTTGCCGGACATCCACTCCGCATACTCGCGGCCGAAGGTGCCACGGGGGAGTCGCCCGAGGTCGTGAAGGCTGCAGCTCCCGCCGTCGACCCGGGGTCGTTCGGCGAGCAGCTCGCGCCCCTCGGAGCAGGCGCGGACCCGCGAGAGGAGTCTTCCGCAATCCGGCGATCCGGCTCGACCGCGCAGACTCGCGAGGCCCAGCTGTGCGTCCCGGGAGTAGCCTGGCTCGGGGCCGGCGCTTCGCTTCGCGGGGTTGGAGCGGACCCCCGGCCGGGAGTCGTTGCGGGAGCGGGAAACGGTGGGCATCGGGGCACCTCCACTTTCTCTCGCTCGTCCGGCTCGCCAACGAGCTCGTTGACCCCGATCGCTGCAAGCCATGTGCCCCGGAGAGCGTCACAGGAGCCGCGCCCGGGGGCGCTCTGGGGCGATGCGCCCCGATCGGGACCAGATGCCCCGCCCCGGGCCACGGGCCGCCCCGGAGCGCGTCCTCGGCTGGCACACGCCGTGCAGTTTGCTTGTGTGTACCGGCAAGCGGGAACGACGAGGCGCGAGCCGACTCACGGAGGGAGCCATGGCGCGGACGGCACGAGACATCATGCAGCAGAACCTGGTCACGGTTTCGCCGGACCTGCCCTTGTTGAACGCGCACCAGCTGTTCGTCGGCGAGGAGATCCACGGCGCGCCGGTCGTGAGCGAGTCGAGCGAGGTGCTCGGCGTCGTGAGCAGCGCGGACCTGCTTCGGGCCGTCGCGGAGGAGCACGCGTCGGGCCGGAGCGACACCAACTATCTGCGCGACGTCGTCGAGTTCTCGAGCCCGGACTGGGTGGGCATGCCCGAGGACTTCCAGGACCGGCTGAGCGATTCGCGGGTCAGCGACATCATGACGACCGAGGTCGTCCATGTCGGGCCCGACGCCAGCCTCGCCGAGGTGGCTCGCGCGCTTCACGAAAACCGCGTGCACCGCGTGCTGGTGCTCGAGGAAGGCCGCCTGGCGGGCATGATCACGACCTTCGACGTCGTCGCCTTGTTGTGCGACGAGGAGGGTGCGGAGCGCCGCGCCTCCTGAGCCGGAGCCTGGCCGCGCAGAGCCACGGGAAAGCGCTCTCGAACGCCGTTCCAGCCCGGAGATGGGCCCGGTTGCCTGTCGCGCTGCCGAGCCGGGCCCTCCTGATGTAGAGTCGAGCGCGACCCCCTGGAACCCCTGCCAGAATCCGTGACAGAGCGCGCCGTCATGGCAAAGCCCTCAGACAGCCTTCCTCCGGGATGTCCGCCGCTCGAGGAGGAACGTTGACTCCGCCCCCCTCTCGTCCCAATCACGAGCTTCGCGAACGGATCGAGAACACGATCCGCTTCCTGTCCGTCGATGCCGTCGCGCGCGCGAACTCCGGTCACGTGGGGGCGCCCATGGGCCTGGCCCGCGCGGCCTTCGAGCTGTGGGACGCGCACCTGCGCTTCGACCCCCAGGACGTGCGCTGGCCGCTGCGCGACCGATTCGTGCTCTCGAACGGGCACGCCTCGATGCTGCAGTACTCGCTGCTGCGTCTGTACGGCGTGCTCTCGCAGGACGACATCGAGCGCTTCCGGAACCTCGGCTCACGGACGCCGGGCCATCCCGAGTACGGGGAAACGCCGGGCGTCGAGGTCACCACCGGTCCGCTGGGCCAGGGCTTCGCCCACGCGGTCGGCATGGCGCTGGCGGGTCGCCTCGCCCGCGCCCGCTTCGGGAAGCTCGCCGGCGACGGTCCGGAGCTCCTCGGCCCGGGCGAGCATTTCGTCTACGGCATCGCGGGGGACGGCGACCTGATGGAGGGCGTCTCGTCCGAGGCCGCGTCGCTGGCCGGTCATCTGGGTCTCGGCAACCTGATCTTCGTCTACGACGACAACGAGGTCACCATCGACGGGCCGACCTCCATCGCCTTCAGCGAGGACGTCCGCGCACGCTTCGAGTCGCAACGCTGGCACGTAGTGGCGGCCGATGGCGAGGATCACGCAGGCCTGGCGGCGGCTCTCGAGAGCTGTCGGGCCGAGCTCGAGCGGCCCTCCCTGATCGTGCTGAAGACGGTGATCGGCCAGGGCAGCGATGCCATTGCCGGACTGCCGAAGGCCCACGGCTGGAGCCTCGGCGCGGACGACATCCGCGCGGCCAAGCAGGCCGTGGGGTGGCCTGCGGACGTCGAGCTCTACGTGCCCGAGGACGTCACCGCCTACTTCGAGGAGCGCAAGAAGGAGCTCAAGGAGGCGCGGCTCGCGGCGGACGCGGCCCAGGAACGCTGGCGCCAGGCGCATCCGGATCGCGCCGCGGCCTGGGAGGAGGCGCTCGCTCGGAAGCTGCCCGCCAATCTGTCCGAGATCCTGTGCGAGGGCATGGCCGGGGTGGAGAATCCGACCCGCAAGCACTCGGCCGAGATGATCTCGCGATTGTCGGAGCACGTTCCCTACCTGGTGGGCGGCTCCGCCGACCTGGCGGGAAGCGGTGCGCCGCCCATCGTGAAGGGGCGCGGCATCGTGGGGCCCGGGGCCGAGGCGGGGACCGACCCCTTCGCGGGCCAGAACCTGCACTTCGGCGTGCGCGAGCACGCCATGGGTGCGGTCACGAACGGCATCGCGCTGGACGGCACCTTCGTTCCGTACTCGGGCACCTTCCTGATCTTCAGCGACTACATGCGGCCGGCGATCCGGCTGGCAGCCCTGATGAAGGCGCCCTCGATCTTCGTGTTCACCCACGACTCGATCTTCGTCGGCGAGGACGGACCGACCCACCAGCCTGTCGAGCAGGTGGACGGCTTGCGAGGCGTTCCCGGCCTGACCGTGTTCCGTCCGGCGGACGGCATCGAGACGGCCATGGCCTACGCATGGATCTTCGAGAAGGCCGAGGGGCCGTGCGCGCTCGCGCTCTCGCGTCAGGGGGTCCCCGGCCTCGAGCGCGATGCCGGATTCGAACGCCACGACGTCTGGCGGGGAGCCTACGCGGTGCGCGACTGCGAGGGGCCGCCGCGCGTGGTGCTGATGGCCAGCGGCTCCGAGCTGGCCCTCGCGTGTGACGCCGCCACGCAGCTCGAGGCGGATGGCGTGCCGACCCGCGTCGTGTCCGTACCGTGTCAGGAGCTCTTCGCCGAGCAGCCCGCCGAGTACCAGGACGCGCTCGTCCCCGACGACGGGCCCCTGCTCGTGGCCGTCGAGGCCGGGCTCGCGGGCTCCTACCGGCGTTGGGTCGGTCGGCGCGGCATCGTGCACGGCATGCGAAGCTTCGGCGCGTCGGCGCCCTACAAGGACCTGGCCCGGCACTTCGGCTTCGAGCGGGAGGCGCTGCTGGCGAGGATCCGCGAGGCGCTGTAGCCGCTGCTCGCGCTCCTCGGCGGGCCTCCGCGCGCGGTCTGCTCGCCCCGCTCCCGCGGGTGCGGGGGCGGTCCGATCGCGTCATACTCCCGGCCCCGCAGACCCGGCGCGCGCCCGCGCCGGCCGTGCGGGCATCACACCCCGTAGTCCGGATCGTCCGCAGCGCTCGCGCGCGTGGGCGGTCCCCCGTTTCGCAATCGACTCCAGGCCAACGGGCCCCCGGGCTCAGAGCCTCGAAGCAGGAGAAAACATGGCCAAGCAGATGACCTTCGATCAGGAAGCCCGGGCGAAGATCCTGTCCGGCGTGACGCAGCTCGCCAATGCCGTCGCCGTCACCCTCGGTCCGAAGGGCCGCAACGTCGTGATCGAGAAGAGCTGGGGCTCTCCGACGGTCACCAAGGACGGCGTGACGGTGGCCAAGGAGATCGAGCTCGAGGACAAGAACGAGAACATGGGCGCCCAGATGGTGCGGGAGGTCGCGAGCAAAACCTCCGACGTCGCCGGCGACGGCACCACGACGGCCACCGTCCTGGCCGCGGCGATCTTCCGCGAGGGCGCCAAGCTGGTCGCGGCCGGAATGAACCCGATGGACCTCAAGCGCGGCATCGACAAGGCCGTGGCCGCCATCGTCGAGAAGCTCGACGGGCTCTCGAAGCAGACCCGCAGCGCGGACGAGATCGCGCAGGTCGGCACGATCTCGGCGAACAGCGACGCGACGATCGGCAGCGTGCTGGCCGAGGCCATGGAGAAGGTCGGCAAGGAGGGCGTCATCACGGTCGAGGAGGGCAAGTCGCTGGAGACCGAGCTGGACGTCGTCGAGGGCATGCAGTTCGACCGCGGCTACCTGTCTCCCTACTTCGTGACGGATCCCGAGCGCATGGTCACGGAGTTCGACGATGCGCAGATCCTGCTGCACGAGGGCAAGATCAGCTCGATGAAGGACATGGTCCCGCTGCTCGAGGCCGTGGCCCAGAGCGGCAAGCCCCTGCTGCTGATCGCCGAGGACATCGAGGGCGAGGCCCTCGCGACCCTGGTGGTCAACAAGATGCGGGGCACACTGCACGTGGCCGCCGTCAAGGCGCCGGGCTTCGGCGACCGGCGCAAGGCGATGCTGCAGGACATGGCGATCCTGACCGGAGGGCAGGTGATCTCCGAGGAGCTCGGGCTGAAGCTCGAGAACGTGACCCTGAAGGACCTCGGCCGCGCCAAGCGCGTCGTCGTCGACAAGGACGACAGCACCATCATCGATGGCGGTGGCGTCAAGAAGGAGATCGCCGCGCGCTGCGAGGAGATCCGCAACCAGATCGAGTCGACGACCTCGGACTACGACCGCGAGAAGCTGCAGGAGCGGTTGGCGAAGCTCGCCGGCGGCGTCGCCGTCGTGAAGGTGGGCGCCGCGACCGAGACCGAGATGAAGGAGAAGAAGGCGCGCGTCGAGGACGCGCTGCACGCGACCCGGGCCGCCGTCGAGTCCGGCATCGTCCCCGGGGGCGGCGTGGCGCTCCTGCGCGCCCAGACGGCCCTGGACGGGCTGGACAAGAACCTCGACTCCGACCAGGCCGCCGGTGTCTCGATCATCCGCCGCGCCATCGAGGCGCCGCTGCGCCGGATCGCCGAGAACGCCGGCATCGAGGGCTCGGTGGTCGTCGAGAAGGTCAAGAACGGCAAGGGTGCCTTCGGCTTCGACGCGGCCACCGAAGAGTACGGCGACCTCATCAAGGCGGGTGTGATCGACCCGACCAAGGTCGTGCGAACGGCGCTGCAGAACGCAGCCAGCGTCTCGGGCCTGCTGCTCACCACGGACTGCATGATCGCCGACGAGCCCGAAGAGGCCGGGGCCGGCGGCGGCATGCCGGGCGGCATGCCCGACATGGGTGGAATGGACGGCATGATGTAGCCGGGCCGCGGCCCGGCGGGTCGCGTCCGGTCGGAGTTCCTGGATGGAGTTGAAGGTCACCCGGTACGAGGTGTCGGAAGGCGTCGCGACGCTGACGCTTCATCGCCCCGAGCGCTTGAACTCGTGGACCGGGCGGATGCATGCCGAGTATCGCTGGGTGCTGCAGGAGGCCGAGCGCGATCCTGCCGTGCGCGTGATCATCGTGACCGGGGCCGGGCGGGGCTTCTGTGCGGGCGCGGATACCGCGGCCCTCGAGGGCCACGTCGAGCGGGGAGGCTACGACCCGGGGACGCCGCCGGACCTGGCGAGGCCCGGCTACGGCGTGCGTCCCGAGTTCGACGCGAACTTCGCCTTCCAGTTCGGGCTCTCGAAGCCGATCATCGCGGCGGTCAACGGACCGGCCGCCGGGGTCGGGCTCGTGATCGCCTGCTACGCGGACATCCGCTTCGCCGTGCCGGGTGCCAAGCTGACGACGGCCCACGGCCGACTGAGCCTTCCGGCCGAGTACGGGCTGTCGTGGCTGCTCCCGCGGTTGATCGGCCTGACGAAGGCCAACGACCTGCTGCTGACGAGCCGCGTCTTCCTCACCGACGAAGCCTTCGAGCTGGGTCTCTTCAACGCGCTCGTCGAGCCCGAAGAGCTCCTCGATCATGCGCGGGCCTACGCACGGAAGATGGCCGCCGAGGTGTCGCCCGCGTCGCTACGCGAGACGAAGCGCCAGATCTACTCGGATCTCCACCGCGACGTGGGGAGTGCCGTCGCCGAAGCCGACCGCCTGCTCGACGAGGCGATGAAGACCGACGACTACCGCGAGGCGGTGGCCGCCTGGATGGCGAAGCGCCCGCCCGTGTGGTCCGGATCCTGAGCCCCGCTTCGGCCGGGAGGCCCCTCGCGTGGCGATGACCGTGCTGCGCTTCGACATGCGGGCACCGGAGTTCTCGCCCGCCGCGCCGCGAGAGCTCTATGCGGCGGCCCTCGACATGTGCGCGTTCGCGGACGAGAACGACTTCACGACCGTGGGCCTGTCCGAGCATCACGCCTCTCCCGATGGCTTCCTGCCTTCGCCCCTGGTGATGGCCGGTGCCGTGGTCGGGCGCACGCGCAGGATCCCGGTCAACATCAGCGCGCTGCTGGTGCCGCTCTACGACCCGGTGCAGCTGGCCGAAGACCTGTCGGTGCTCGACCTGATCTCGGGCGGTCGGGTCTCGGTGATCGCGGGCATCGGCTACCGACCGGAGGAGTACGCTGCGCGGGGGCTGCGCTTCGAGGAGCGCGGCCGCCTCTTCGACGAGGGGCTCGAGACCCTGCTGGCCTGCTGGCGACACGGGGCCATCGAGCGTGGGGGCACGCGCGTCGCGGTCACACCGCGTCCGGGGAGTCGTCCCCACCCGGTCCTGATGATCGGAGGCTCGACGCCCCGCGCTGCGCGTCGCGCCGCGCGCCTGGGTCTGCCCTTCGCGCCGCCGATCGCCGACCCGGCCCTCTTCGACTGCTACCAGGAAGCCTGCCGGGCCCGCGGGCAGGAGGGCTTCGTGGTGAGCCCCGGGGAGCCGTCGGGCACCTTCGTGTCGCGCGACCCGGAAGCGACCTGGGAGCAGATCGGGCCCCACGTGCTGCACGACGCGCGCACCTACGCGAGCTGGCAGCCGGCCGGACAGCGCGCGTACGCGCACGCCCGCGGAGAGAGCGTCGAGGCGCTTCGCGCCGAGGGCAAGTACCGGGTCCTCACGCCCGAGGAGTGCCTCGCGTACGCGGCCGAGAAGGGCGAGCGGGCGGCGTTCCACTTTCCGGCCCTGGTGGGCGGCACGCCCCCCGAGATCGGTTGGCGGAGTCTGCGCCTCTTCGTCGACGAGGTGATGCCCTACCTGTAGGCCCCACTGGACGGGTCACTTCCCCAGGCGCTGGAACACGGCCTCGGGGCTCTCGCTCGCCAGGGGCAGGCCGTCCGACAGACCGTTGAGGGTCGAGACCAGCTCCCGGACCACCGGCTCCGGGTCGACGCCCCGGGTCTGCAGGGCCCCGGGCAGCAGCTTCTCCACCACCACGCGAAGCTGCGACGGAGTCACGGTCGCGGCCTCGAGACCGGCCTCCTTGAGGGCGAGGCGGACGGTTCCGCGTGCCTCCAGCCGGTCGAGCGAGCTCGACGACTCCAGGGTCTCGCAGACCGTCGTGAAGGCCAGACTGTCGCCCATCCCGCTGACACATCGGCACGTAGGCGCCGGAAGCTTGAGTCGTTCCTGCGACGGCCCGGGATCCGGAAGAGTCGAGCGCGGATTCGGGCGCCGAGCGCGGGCTCAGCTCTTCTTCGGGACCCCGGCCGAGAACTGCTCGTGCAGCTCCTCGCCCTCGCCGGGGTCGGCCGCCCCACCGATGGAGGCCGACATTCCGCCGTCCACGGGGTAGGCCACGCCGGTGATGAAGGCGGCCTGCTCGCTGGCCAGGAAGGACACCAGGGCGGCGACCTCCTCGGGCCAGCCGACCCGACCCAGCAGGTGGCCTCTGCCCAGCCGGTCGGTGACCTGCTTGACGCCGTGGGCCGGACCCAGGATGGGCGTGTCGATGACACCGGGACAGACGGCGTTGACCCGAACGCTGTGGGGCGCGAACTCGCAGGCCGCGGCCTTGACCAGCCCGACCACGCCGTGCTTCGACGCGTAGTAGGAGGGCATGTAGCGTCCGCCGCGCAGGCCGGCGACCGACGCCGTGCAGACGATCGACCCGGAGCCGGCCTCGATCATCGGCTCGCAGACTGCGCGCATCCCCAGGTAGACCCCGCGCAGGTTGACCGAGACGACCTCGTCCCACACCGCGAGGTCGCCGCCCCGGACGCTCGAGCCACGGGCGATGCCGGCGTTGAGGTAGGCGATCTGGAGCGAGCCGAAGCGATCCAGGGTGCGTCGGACCATCTCTTCGTTGTCTTCCGGGCTGGAGCAGTCGCCCGCGAAGGCGAAGGCCTGGCCCCCGGCCGCCGCGATCTCCTTCGCGACCGTCTCCGCGGCGTCTCCGTCCAGGTCGACGATGCAGACCCGGGCGCCCTCGGCGGCCAGCAGCAGCGCGGTCGCGCGCCCGATCCCGGAAGCGCCGCCGGTGACGATGGCGACGTGGTCACGGTGGATGCTCATGGAATTCTCCCCGGCGCCTGCCGGACGAGCTCGTCGGGGCGCGCGAAAGACCCGAATCTAGGCGAGGTCTGCATCGAACGCAGACCCGCAGCGAGCGAACGCGAGCGTTCGCCAGCCATCGGGCGCTTCGGACCTAGCGGACGCTTCGGATGTAGGTCGGCCGTGCGTGCGAAGCGCTCGACGGCCCGCCCACCGGGCTCAGCGCCGCCCAGGCGAGACAGGCGACCCAGCCGATGCCCGTCCAGCCCACCAGCGCATTCACGACCAGGACGGCGATGTAGGCGTCGTGGTCCCGCGCCGCCGCGACCATGAACGGCACGAAGTAGAGGATGACGAGCGACAGGGGAAGCAGCTCGATCATGGCGCGAGGGTACACCAGAGAGCGCAGGCGGCGTCGCAGCGGATGGTTGCGGTAGCCTCGTCCCCGGAGGTTCTTCGGATGCAGCTGCTCGACGTCTCGAACCCCGACAGCTTCGAGAACGGCTTCCCCCACGACTTCTTTCGCGCCCTGCGCCGCGAGCAGCCGGTGGCCTGGCACGAGGGGGACCGCTTCGGCGGACCCGGATACTGGATCCTGTCGCGCTACGACGACATCCGGGCCGTGTCCAAGAACCCCAGGACCTTCGCGTCCGGCCATGGCAACCAGATCGAGCAGCGCCCCCAGGCCGAGCTCGACACCATGCGCAGCATGATCGCGATGGACCCGCCCGACCATCCCCGCTACCGCAAGCTCGTGAGCGGCGGCTTCACGCCCAGCGCGACGGCCCGCCTGGAGTCGAAGACCCGCGAACGGGTTCGGACCATTCTCGACTCGGTCGCGCCGAAGGGCGAGTGCGACTTCGTCACCGACGTGGCGGCGGAGCTGCCACTGCAGGTGATCGCCGACCTGCTCGGCGTTCCCCAGGACGATCGGCACAAGGTCTTCGATTGGAGCAACAAGCTGCTCGGCAGCGAGGATCCGGAGTACGGCAACGACATGGCCGCCACCATGGCGGCCGGGCTCGAGATGATGCAGTACGCCTACAAGCTCAGTCAGGAGAAGATCGCCGCGCCCGGCGACGATCTGGTGAGCCGCCTGATGACCAGCGAGGTCGACGGTGAGAAGATCGGCATGCTCGAGTACGGCTCCTTCTTCCTGCTGCTGGCGATCGCCGGAAACGAGACCACGCGCAACCTGATCTCCCACGGTCTGCTGCTGCTGCTCGAACACCCGGAGCAGTACGAGAGGCTCCGGCAGGACCCGTCGCTCCTGCCCTCCGCCATCGAAGAGATGCTCCGCTACCGGCCACCCGTGATGTACTTCCGCCGGACGGCCACCGAGGACACCGAGATCCGCGGCATGGCCATCCGGGAAGGCGACAAGGTGACGCTCTGGTACCCGTCCGCGAATCGGGACGAGGACGTCTTCGAGGACCCCGACCGATTCGACATCACCCGGCATCCGAACGAGCACGTGGCCTTCGGCCACGGCCAGCACTTCTGCCTGGGCGCGCACCTGGCGCGCATGGAGATCCGGGTGATGTTCGAGGAGCTGCTGTCCCGGCTGCCCGACATCGAGCGGGCGGGCGAGGTGCGCTGGCTGCGCTCGCACTTCATCGACGGCATCAAGTCGATCCCGGTGCGCTTCACGCCCGAAGCGGGCTGAGCGGCGGGAGCCCTACTCCGGTAGCCGCGCGTAGGCCCGGGAGATGGCCTGGGCGAGAATGCGCAGCGCCCCCACCGAGGTGTCCGGGACGGCCTCGGCTCCGTTGTCGGCGTAGAGCAGGTTGACGGCCGCTTCGTCCACGCAGACGGGCAGCACGAGCACCTCGCGCACCCGGGCCCGTCCCAACGCCCGGAGCACGCGAGCGTCGAGGTCGCCGAGGGGGGTCGACGCGCGACAGGCCTTGCCGGTCTTCGCGGGCGTGCAGATCACGCTCCGGGTGTCGGCGGGGACCATGACCGCTTCGATGCCCGACTCGAGCACCTCGCCGGCGCTGCGAAGGCCCGTCACGACGCCGTCGCCCACCGCGAAGAGCGCGGCCGCCTGGGCGTAGTAGGTGGCGATGCGCAGGGCGATCGAGGCGACGCCGTCCCGGTCCTTGGCGGCCATCATCTCGCGTTCCAGTGCGGCGACCTGCTCGGGACCGGTGGGCACGCCCCGGCCGTCCGCGGGCGCCTCGAGCACGACCTCCTCGGGCTCCTCCGGCGCGTCGGGCTCGCCGCCGTCCGCGCGCGCCTGGGCCAGGGCCGCGTCGATCTGGACCCGGGAGAAGGTGGCCGTGTTCATCAGCATCTCGCCTTCCGGGAGTCCTTCGATCCCGAGCGCGCGCCGATTGCGCAGCTTCTCCTCGAACTCCGGATCCACCGGCATCTTCGAGCGAGCCTTCTTCTTCTTGCCCCAGGAGTACTTCGCCATCGATCCCTACCGGCCCGCCGTGGCGGGGTGTGTTTCGTCGACCCGCCTCGTATCGGCGCCCCCATAGGCGTCCTTGACGGGCCCGACGCCCCGGTGCCCTAGCGGTAGTCGTGCGATCCGGGCAGGCTCGCCTCGTGCAGCGGGACGGGCTCCAGGTGCTTCGCGCGCACGTGGATCACGCCGTCGACGTTCTGGAGCGGGCCTTCGATCTGCAGCACCGGGGAGGTGTGGAGCACCGCCCGGTAGCGCTTGAAGACATCCGGCATCAGGATCGCGTTGGCGGTGCCCGTCTCGTCTTCCAGGGTGACGAAGCACACCTTTCCGGACCCGGGGCGCTGCCGGACGATGACGTGTCCCGCTGCGCGGACGAAGCGTCCATCGGGGACCTCACGCAGGTCCCGGGCGCTCGTGATCCCGCGGCGCACCAGGGCCGGACGCAGGTGGTCGAGCAGCTGGGGGCCGGTGGTGAGTCCCGAGAGCCGGTAGTCGGCGAGGGTGTCGTCGAGTGCCGTCGTGGCTCGAAGCGGGGAAGTGCCTTCGTCGCGCACCGGTCTGCCGGCGAAGAGGGAGCGCGCATCGCGCTCCAGCCCGGCCACCTGCCAGAGTGCGTCGCGTCTTCCCCGACCCGCGCCGCGCAGGCCGCCGAGCGCGCCCAGCTCGGCCAGGGTGGCGAGCTCGTCCTGGTGGAAGGACACCCGGCCCGAGAGGTCCGCGAGGTCGCGAAAGGGCTGCTTCGCACGTTCGGCCACCAGATGCAGGCCGGTCTCCTCGCGCAGGCCGTTCGCGTAGCGCAGGCCGATCCGGACGGCGGGACCCTTCGCGCGGGCATCGTCCTCCAGGGTGCATCCCCAGGCCGAGTGCTGGACGTCGACGGGCCGCACCGTCACCCCGTGACGCTGGGCGTCCTTCACCAGGGTGGCGGGGCTGTAGAAGCCCATGGGCCAGGCGTTGAGCAGGCCTGCCAGGAAGGCCGCCGGGTGGTGGCACTTCAGGTAGGCGGACGCGTAGGCGATCAACGCGAACGAGGCCGAGTGGCTCTCCGGGAAGCCGTAGAGCGCGAAGGCCGTGATGTAGCGGTGCACCGACTTCTGGGCCTCGGGGGAGAGGCCCTTCGCGCGCATTCCGGCCGCCAGCCGATCCTCGATCTGCTCCATGCGGGCCAACGAGCGCTTGAAGCCCATGGCGCGGCGAAGCTCCTCGGCCTCGCCTCCCGAGAAGCCCGCCGCCTCCATGGCGATGCGCAGGATCTGCTCCTGGAAGATCGGCACGCCGAGGGTGCGCTTCAGGATCGGCTCCAGGCTCTCGTGCGGATAGTCGACGGGCTCCCGCCCGGCCCGCCGGTTGAGGTAGGGGTGCACCATGTCGCCGACGATCGGGCCGGGCCGGATGATGGCGATCTCGACCACCAGGTCGTAGAAGCAGGCGGGCTTCATGCGCGGCAGGGTCGCCATCTGCGCGCGGCTCTCGATCTGGAAGGTTCCCACCGTGTCCGCCCGTTGGATCATCGCGTAGGTCTCGGGGTCGTCGGGCGGCAGCTTGGCGAGGTCGATGGTCTGGCCTTCGTGGCGCTCGATCAGCGGGATCGCCTTCTCGAGGGCATCGAGCATGCCGAGCCCCAGCAGGTCGATCTTGATGATTCCGAGATCGGCGCAGTCCTCCTTGTCCCACTGCACGACCCGACGATTCTCCATGGTGGCCGGCTCGATGGGGACGACCTGGTCGAGACGTCCGGCGGCGATCACGATGCCGCCGCTGTGCTGACCCAGGTGGCGGGGCAGCCCCTGGACCCGCGCCACGAGCTCGAGCAGCAGGGCGATCCGGGGGGCGCCCGGGTCGACTCCGGCCTCGCGCAGGATGGAGGGGAGGCTGTCGCGGTCTTCGGCGATGTCGTCCCGAAAGGACACGTGAGCCAGCAGCTTGGAGAGCCGGTCGATGGCGTCGTTCGCCATGCCGAGCACCTTGCCCATCTCACGCACCGCCATGCGCGCGCGGTAGGTGATGACGTTGGCGGTCATGGCCGCACCGTGCTCGCCGTACTTCTCGAACACGTACTGGATGGCGCGCTCGCGCTGGTCCCCCGACGGCAGATCCAGGTCGATGTCCGGCCACTCGCCGCGCTCTTCCGAAAGGAAGCGCTCGAAGAGCAGCTCCATGCCCACCGGGTCGACGGCGGTGATGCCCAGCGCGTAGCAGACCGCGCTGTTGGCCGCGGAGCCCCGGCCCTGGCACAGCATGCCCTGCTCCAGGGCGAAGCGGGAGATGTCGTAGACGATCAGGAAGTAGCCCGAGAGGTCGAGCTTCTCGATCACCGCGAGCTCGTGCTCGATCTGCCGGCGCGCGCGACGGGACAGGCTGGACCCCGCGCCGTAGCGCTCGCGCGCGCCCAGCTCCGTGAGCTTGCGCAGGAAGGAGGCCTGCGTCTCGCCGGGTGGCACCGGGTACTCGGGAAAGCGGTAGTCGAGCTTCTCCAGGGTGAAGGCGCAGCGCTCGGCGATGGTGCGGGTGGCGCGTATCCAGTCCGGGCGATCCGCGAAGCGCTCCTGCATCCGCTCGGGGGGACGCAGATAGTGCTCGCCGTTGGGCAGCAGGCGACGGCCGGCCCGATCGAGGGAAGTCCGCCAGTAGAGGCAGGTGAGGGCGTCGAGCAGCTTGCGATCTTCGGCGCGCGCGCAGCGAACGTCTCCCGTCGCCACCACGGGGACGCCGCAGGCTTCGGCCAGGTCGACGGCGCGGCGCGACCGGTGCTCGCGCCCGCGCTCGAGCGGACGAGAGACGTCCACCCACATCTGCTCGCGACCGGGGAAGAGCGCGCGGGCGCGATCGAGCAGCTTCGCATCCAGTCGTTCGTCTCCCCGCACCAGGGCCGTGAGCTCTGCCGTCTCGCCTTCGAGCTGCTCGAGGCGGAGCCGGGCCTCGTCCTTGGCCCGGCCGGCGTGCGAGGCCGTGATCAAGCGACACAGGGCGCGCCAGCCCGCCGGCGATTCGGCCAGCAGCAGCAGGGAAGGGGGGCGTTCGCCAGGCTCCTGCTTCCGGGCCTGGGTCCGGGCCTGGGTCCGGGCCTGAGTCCAGCCGGGCCCGGGCGAGCGGCCCGCGTCGTCTCCCTGGACCGGGCTCGTGTCGAGGCTGAGCTCGGCGCCGTGGATGGCCCGGACCCCGGCCTGGACGGCGGCCTGGTGGAAGCGCGGAATGCCGTAGACCCCGTCGCGGTCGGCCAGGGCCAGGGCCGGGTAGCCGTATGCGGCCGCCTGCTCGATCAGGTCCTCGGGGTTGGATGCGCCCGCCAGGAACGAGAAGGCGCTGCAGGTTCGCAGCTCGACGTAGTCCGGGTTCCGCTGGCGCCGGGGGGAGGCCATCGAGCTACTTTCGTCTTGTTTTCGCCTCCAGTCAAGCGTCGAGTATGCTCTCGGCTCCCCTGGGAGACGAGGGAGCAGGGCACATGGGCGAGCGGGGCGCGTGAGCGAGCCGACCGACACCCGCAACGTGCTCGTGGTGGACGACGAGCCGCAGCTCCTGCGCCTGCTCGTGCGCGTGCTCGAGCGGAGGGGATTCGGGACCTTCCAGGCGCAGGATGCCGACGAGGCGGCCGCGCTCTTCGAGGCGCACGTCGACGAGATCCACGCCGTGCTGCTCGACGTGGTGATTCCACCGGCTGGTGTCGAGCCCCTGCTTTCGCGAATCACGACTCTGCGCGACGATGTCGGCATCGTGCTCGCGAGCGGGCAGGAGCTCGCGCCGTCGCTCGAGGAGCGACTGGAAGCTCTGGGGGGTGTCTTCCTGCGTAAGCCCTTTTCGCCCGAGGCGGTCGAGGCCGCGGTGAATCGCGTGGCGCGCGGCTGATGGCCGGCATCGTCGTCGTCGGCGCCGGCGTGGCCGGGCTGGTGTGCGCCTGGCGCTTGCAGCGTGCCGGCCACGAGGTGGTGGTTCTCGAGCAGGAAGCCGCGTCCGGCGGCCGGCTGCGCTCGTTCATGCACGCGGGCCACCGCATCCACTCCGGCGCAGGCTTCGTGACCGACGGCCAGCGCAACGTGCTGAGCATGGCGGCCGCACTCGGGCTCGCCGACGAGCTGCTGCGACTGGAGCCGGGGAGCAGCGTGCCGGGTCGCGTGCTTCGCGGCGGGCGCTTCGAGCCGTGTCGCTTCGCTCCCGGTGTCGGTGCCCTGCGCTCGCCGGTGCTGGCCGCTCCCTCCCGGGTGCGCATGGGCCTGCTCGCCGCGGATCTCTTCCGGCACCGCGATCGGCTCGATCCGGTGCAGCCCGAGCGCGCCGCGCTGCTCGACGACGGCGAGGACATGGCGCGCTACGTGACGCGCCTGGCCGGGGACGCGGCCCGGGACCGGCTCGTCTCGCCCTTCGTCTCGACCCTCTACGGCTGCGAGCCCGAGGCGGTCGGTGCGGCCGCGTTCCTGCTGCTGCTGCGCTCCCTGTCGCTGGGGGCGTCGCCCGTGACCCTGCGCGGCGGACTGGCGCGCTTGACGGAGACGCTGGCGGGGGTCGTGCCGGTTCGCAACGGCTGCGAGGTCTTCTCGGTGGAGACCGAGCGGACGGGGGCACGGGTTCGCTACCGCTCGCTGGGACGCGAGCGGAGCTTCCTCGCGGATGCAGCGGTCCTGGCGGTGCCGGGTCCGGCCGTCCCACAGCTGTGTCCGACCCTGTCTCGGCAGGAGCGGGCCTTCTTCGAAGCGCTCCAGTTCGCGCCGGGCATCCAGGTGGACCTGTTGCTGGATACCTTCTCGGCGCCTCTCGCCTACGGCAACTGCTTCCCGCGCAGCGAGGCCACCGGGTTGCGTTCGGTCTTCCTGGCCCATCGCGAGCCCGAATCGAGCCCACCCGGTCAGGGGCACCTGGTGGTGCACCTGGCCGAGCCCGCCACCCGTCGCCTCGCTCGGGCCAAGGACGAGGAGGTCGCCGGCTTCGCGATCGACGCGCTCGCTCGAACCCCCATCGGGCTCCTGCCCTCGCACGAAGCCGTCGTGCAGCGCTGGCAGTACGCCCGCCCGACCTTCCCGCTGGGCGCCCTCGCGCGTCTCGAAGGCTTCGACGTCCGGATCGAGAGGTCGCCGCGGTTGGCCTTCGCGGGGGACTACCTGGTGGGACCCACCGTCGACGGGGCGGTCACGTCGGGCATGCGCGCCGCCTCGCGGATCGTGCAGAGCCTGGACGACACCGGGCTCGGCGCCATCCGCTCGCACCTGGTCCAGCGGCGTTAGCCGCAACGCGTCGTGAGCCCGCTGGCGTTCGCTAGCGGGGCTTGGCAGCGCGGAGCTCGTCCGACACGAAGGGCGCGACGAGTACGCCATCCTGGACCCGGGCGGCGAGGGCTTCGTGGGCGTCGGCCGCGAAGGCGTCGATCGCCGGCAGCCAACGCTCGTCCTCGAGATCGACGAGCCCCATGGCGAGCTGGCCGTTCTCGTCCGTGCGTCCTGCGCACGCGATCTGCGTGTCCACGTAGCGCTGGATGGACTCGAAGCGCGCGGGTCGGGCGACCGTCTCCAGCCGCTCGATCGACAGGCCCGCGCCTTCGGCGAGACGCGCGAGCTCCGGAAGGCCGCCGAAGGACCAGGCGTGCACGGGCTTCTGCTCGGGACCGATGTGCCGTGCGAGCGAGTCCTCGACGAAGCCGAAGGCCAGCTGGTCCGCCGCGCTCGACCAGACCCCCGCGTGCAGGGTGCCCCCGGGCCGTAGCACCCGGGCGATCTCGGCGAAGGTCTTCTCGCGATCGGTGAGGTACTGCAGACCCTGGTGGCACAGGACCTGGTCGAAGCTCGATTCCTCGAAGGGGATCTCCTCTCCCGACCCGTCGATCCACCGGATCGGGGCCCCGGGAAGGCTCTTCGCACGCGCCGCGCCCAGGAGGTCCGGGGTGGGGTCGAGGCCGACGACTTCGCCAGCTGGCCCCGCCTTCGCGGCCGCGTAGCCTGCGACGATTCCGGTCCCACAGGCCAGGTCGAGCACCCGCTGGCCCGCACGCACGGGCTCGGCGAGCGCCCGCGCATGGACGTCGAGCACCGTCGGTACCCAGTACGCATCGTAGAGCCAGGCGAGGCTCCGTCCGGCCACGAAGTCGGCGAGTCGCGTCATTCGGGTCGACTCCGGGTCGGCTCCGCGCCTGCTCCCGGAAGCTCGCGTCGAAGCGAGAGCGCCAGCCACGGGTGGCGATGGTCTTCGTATACGGACTTCACCGGGGCCGGGAAGCTCGGGTCCGCGAAGCAGCCCACGGCTACCGCGACGAGACCGGGCTTGCGGGAGGGCTCCCAGTAGACCGTCGACCCGCACGCGGGACAGAAGTGGAAGTCGACGCTGGATCCCGGATCGGCGGCTCGCCGGTAGAGGCGGCTCTCCCCGTCGCTCTGGACACGGTCCCGATCGAAGAAGGCGGCCACACCGAAGGCGCTGCCGGTCCGGCGCTGGCAGGCGAGGCAGCTGCAGAGCGAGACCTGGAGGGGCTCACCGCTGCAGGTCACGCGGAGCTGACCGCAGGCACAACCGGCCAGCCGCTCGGGATCGCTCATCGAGACTCCTTCGGGCGCTGCGACCGCCTCGGATGCGGTTCGCGGGTGGTCAGGAGCGCACGACCAGCACCGCCCCGATCGCCACCATGGCGGCGCCCGCGAGCTTCGGGGCGCTGATCGGGTCGACGGGCGAGGCGAGCCAGCCGAAGTGCGAGATGATCACACGGACCACGGTCTGCGCGAAGACCGTGACCACGAAGACGTTGACGGCACCGAGCCGCGGCATCAGGAAGGTACCCGAGGCGACGACCGCGACGCTGATGACGCCCGGGACGATCCAGAGCCACACGGGGACGCTCGCCAGCTGTCGGATCGTCTCGCGCTCCGTCGTCAACGCCGTGATGCAGGCGGTGATCAGGAACGCGACGCCGTAGAAGGTGAGGGTCGCGACGAAGGTCGACTGGATCCGGGCGCCCAGCGCGCCGTTGATCGGGACGTGGATGGCGCCGAGGGCACCCGAGAGGATGGCAAGCGCCAGGTAGAGGGCCGTGCTGCCGGACATCGTCTGCCTCCGCGAGTCGGCTGGTGGGGGACGGCCGATCATACACTGCCGCGCTGCGCCGGCGCGCGAAGCGCAGGCGTCACCTTCGAGGGCGGCGGCCGCGGGGTGCGGGGAGGTGGTACGTTCGGGAGAGGGAGGTCTTCATGTTCGAGACACTGCTCGTGGACGCAGAGGGTGCGATCGGTCGGCTCACCCTGAACCAGCCGTCCAAGCTGAACCCGCTGTCGACCACGGTGCTGAACGAGCTGACGGCCGCCGCGCGCTGGTTCGACGATCGTGCGGAGGTGAAGGTCGTGGTCGTCCGCGGCGCCGGACGGGCGTTCTCGGCGGGCGCCGACCTGTCGACCTTCCAGGGTGCACAATCGGGCTCGCCGCGCGACGCGGCGGACCAGGGGCGCGTGATGGCGGACGCGCTCGAGGACATGCGCGCGGTCAGCATCGCCGCGATCCGAGGCTGGTGCGTGGGCGGGGGAGTGGTCCTGGCCGCGGCCTGCGACCTGCGCGTCGCGGCGGACGACGCGCGCTTCTCGATCCCGGAAGTCGACCTCGGAATCCCCCTGGCCTGGGGCGGCATCCCGCGGCTGGTTCGCGAGATCGGTCCCGCGCTGGCCAAGGAGCTGGTGCTGACCTGCCGCCCCTTCGACAGCCACGAGGCGAAGGCGGCGGGCTTCCTCAACCGGGTGGTTCCGGAAGCGGAGCTGGACGACACGGTGCAGGAGCTGGCACGTTCACTCGCGTCGAAGGCCTCTCACGCGCTCTTCTCCACCAAGCGACACGTCAACGCCGTCACGGCACAGATGACCGGGACGATGCGCAGCTGGGGTGACGCCGACGGACTGGTGACCGCGCTCGGCGACGCGGAGTGCGCGGATGCGCGGCGCGCTTACCTGGAGGCCCGGCGGCGGGATTCGTAGCGACGCGCTCGCCCGGGGGCGCGGAAGAGCTGCCGCCCCACCGGGCTCTCAGCCGACGAAGACCGAGTCCGCGCTGACGAAGCACAGGGGATTGCCGAAGGGGTCCGCCACGTAGAAGGAGCGCTCGCCCCAGGGGCGCTCTGCGATCTCTCCCATGGGTCCGACGCCGGGAGGAGCCTCGTCGGCGAATCGTGCACCCGCCTCGCGGCAGGCCGCGAAGCTCTTCTCGATGTCCGCGACCGCCAGATAGAGGGGCTCGGACAGGGGCCGGGCCTCGTATCCGTCGCCGTCGGCTTGCGGGTCGAAGCAGGCGAGGATCGTGCCTTCGCAGTCGAAGTAGTGGCGCCCGGGAGAGACGCGCCGCCCCGTCTGGCCGAGCACCGTCCCGTAGAACTGCTGGGCGGCCTCGATGTCCGCAACGGGAACGAGCACCCGATAGAGATGGGCCATGCTGGGCTCCTTCGCGCTGTTCCCGCCAGCATACACCGGAGTCGGTCGGGGTGGCAGCGTGGCTGTGGTGGCTCTCGCATCAGTGGTCCAGGGGGCCGTCGTTCGCGTCGCCTCCGTGGGCTCTCACGATGCTCTGGAGGAGCCGGACGAAGGCGAAGAGGGAGTTCCCGAAGATGAAGAGCAGGACGATCAGGTAGATCGCGAAGCTCGGCGCGAATACCAGGCCGGTCGAGGCGACCACGAGGACCAACACGGAGCCCGGGGTCCCGACGACCCCCAGCATCACGGCGGTCCTGCTGACCGTCGGGTCGGCCAGCGCCTGGCGAATCGAGAAGCCCGATGCGCGCCGGACCATTCGATTCATCGCGAAGATCGTGGCCGCGCCCAGGGCGCTCGACCAGGCCCAGAGCGCCTGCTCCCCGGCACCCAGGTAGTGGACCGGAAACGGCAGCAGTGCCAGGACCACCACCAGGGAGCCCAGCAGCACCATCGTGAAGAAGCGCACCCGATCGACGGCCGTGAACCCGGAGTCGCCGAAGCGGAAGACCGCAGTGACGATGCCGCTGAATCCCAGGATCGCGACAGCGAGCTCGGCGATCAGCTCGAGGATGCCAGCGCCTTCCATGATCGTCTCGTCGGCCCCCGGAAGGAGTTCGCCGCTGCCGTCAGGCTATCAGACGGGAAGGGGTGGCCGGAGATGGGGATCGTCTCCGAAGATCTTGCGAAGCCCTTCGAGGTCTCCGCCGACCCGTTCGGCCAGGGCGTCGAGCTTCGAGTCGAGCCGGGCGTTCGGCTGCTCCCTGGCCTCGACTTCGAGCCAGTCGCACCAGGTCTCCCAGTCCCCCACCTCGACCTTGTTGAGAGCGCCGAGGTCGGCCACGAGGCTGCCGCGGAGCTCGCCCCAGCCCCACTGCTCGTAGTTGCCGTGGCGGAAGGGATCCTCGTGGCCGGCGCGACAGAGCCGCCACGCGGTGCCCGCGTCGTGGAACTCGTGCGCGGCGACGACGTCTCGGGCCGAGTCCGGATCGATGCGGATCCACGCGTCGCCGTTCCAGTACTCGACGATCCAATGGTCGATCCAGGCACCGTTCCGGTAGTACGCCGCGAAGCCACAGCGGGCGCGGGCGGGCACCCCCTTCGCTCGCAGGAAGGCGCAGTGGAGCACCGCGAAGTGGTAGCAGTAGCCGACCATCCGACGCTCCGGAGGGCGCTGGGACAGGAGCGGCGACGCGTCCAGCGAGAGGACGCCCTGCAGGACCGAGGCTGCGCCCACCCGCTCCCGGTCGGCGAAGCGTTCGGACGGAAGCTCGCGGCCGGCGACGAGGCCCTGGTGCAGGATCAGTCCGCGGACGACGCCCGCCAGCTCCGCAGGATCCGAGGGGAGCTCCGAGAGCGGATCGGCATACGCGTCGAGCCGCGTCGTCGGACCGGGCCGGGCGTAGTAGTCGAGAACCGCGTCCGCCATCGCGTCGAATCTACCAGCCCGCGCTCACGGCGCGCATCGCAGCGCCGTGTCCGATGCCCGCCCGGGCTTCTTCGGCCGGGCTACCGTGTGGCGGATGGACAGTCTGGCGCTGCGCGTGGAGTACAAGCCGGTCGAGCCGGTGGACGAGGCGCCGCCCACGGGCTTCGTCCGTCTCGAGCAGGGGCGGTCGAGTGCGGTGCTGCTGACGCCCGACGAGATCGACGGGGATCGTCGCTATCCCCTGGTGACGGTGCTGCACGGTGCCGGCCGCCAGGACGAGGCGCTGGTGAAGACCTTTCGCGACGAGGCCGAGGCCCGCCAGGCCTTCTTCCTGATTCCGCGCTCCGAAGGACCCACCTGGGACCTGATCGCCAGTGAGGGGCGGCCGGACCTCGACTTCCTCGAGTACGCCTACGACCTGATCTACCGGCGCTTCCCCATCGATCCGCTCCGGCAGGTCCTGATGGGCTACTCCGACGGGGCCAGCTACGCGCTCTCCGTGGGCCTCTGCAACTCGACGATGTTCAGTGCCCTGATCGGCTGGGCGCTGGGCTTCGTGGTGCTCGACCCGCCGACGGCCGAGCAGTTCGCGAAGTCGATCCCCGAGCCGCGTCCCCGCATCTACCTGGAGCACGGTACCCACGACCAGCTCTTCGACTTCCACGGCGTGGCGATCCCCAATCGCGACCGCCTGCAGCAGGCGGGCTTCGACGTGACCTTCTCGATCGACGAAGGGGGGCGCCACTGGCCTTCGGGGAGCTTTCACCGCGAGGCGCTCGACTGGTACTTCGCGGGAGCCGGTCGCCCCGCCTGAGACGCCACGAGCGCTAGGCGGGGAGACCCCGATCCTCCGGCAGGCCCAGCATGCGGTTCAGATTCTGGATGGCGGCGCCGGCGGCACCCTTGCCCAGGTTGTCGAGGATGGCGACGAGCAGGACGTGCCCGCTCGGGTGGTC
The DNA here is from genome assembly GCA_028284295.1 of Myxococcota bacterium. GTDB lineage: Bacteria > Myxococcota_A > UBA9160 > UBA9160 > UBA4427 > JAJDAN01. The sequence continues at coordinate 29,321 of JANQSB010000477.1, forward strand.
GATCACCTGCAGCTCGATGCGGTTGGTGTCGTTGCAGGCCCGGGGGTCGAGGCTGTGCTCGTCCGTCGCCTGGCCTTCGAGGAGGGGGCGAACCGCGACGAAGCGCTCGTCCGCGTAGCGCTCGACGAGCGCTTCGTGCAGGGCCTTGCCGGAGCTCTCCGCGGGCAGGCTGGCGCCGTGAAGCGGGATCTCGACCCGCATGCCGCAGCGGTAGGGCCCGACCGCGGGCACGAAGAGCGGCTCGTGGACGAGGCCGCTGTAGCGGGTCATCTCGGGCATGTGCTTGTGTCGGGCCTGCAGCGAGTAGGGCGCCTCGTAGGGCAGGGCGACGAGCCCGATCTCCGGGTCCTGCCAGCGCTCGATCAGCTTGCGGCCGCCACCGCTGTAGCCCGAGAGCGCGTGCACGGCGATGGCCGTCTCGGCCGGCACGAGGCCGGCGTCGACCAGGGGCCGCAGCGCCAGGATGACCGCGGTGGGGTAGCAGCCGGGGTTCGAGACGCGGCTCGCTCCCGCGATGGCATCCCGCTGTCCGGCTCCCAGCTCGGGCAGGCCGTACACCCAGCCGTCGTCCACCCGGAACGCCGTGCTGGCATCCAGCAGCTTCGTCTCGCTGCCCTCGAGCCACTCGGCAGCCTGGCGCGACGCCTCGTCGGGCAGGCACAGCACGGCCAGGTCGGCGGCCTCCAGGCACTCCCGCCGGGCATCCTCGTCCTTGCGTCGCGACTCCTCGGGGGCCAGCAGCTCCAGGTCGTCCCGTCCGGCGAGCCAATCGCGGATGCGCAGACCCGTGGTGCCCACGTGTCCGTCGACGGTGACCTTCGGTCTGCTTCCGGCTGCCATGACCGTCAGTGTCGCACGGCGGGTACACTCGGGCCATGACCGCACACCCCCCGGTCATCCTGCACGCGGACATGGACGCGTTCTACGCATCGGTGGAGCAGCGCGACCACCCGGAGCTGCGGGGGCGGCCCGTCGCGGTCGGCGGCTCGGGTTCGCGGGGGGTGGTCTCGGCCGCCAGCTACGAAGCGCGGGTCTTCGGGGTCCACTCGGCCATGCCCTCCTTCGAGGCACGCGAGCGCTGCCCCGAGCTGGTGTTCGTGCGCGGGGACATGGGTCTCTACAGCCGTGAGTCGAAGCGGGTCTTCGAGATCTTCCGCGAGTTCTCGCCCTCGGTGGAGGGACTCTCCCTCGACGAAGCCTTCCTCGACCTCACCGGCAGCGAGCGACTGATGGGCCCGCCGCGCGAGGTCGGCGAACGCCTGCGCGCCCGGGTGCGTGCGGAGCTCGACCTGCCGGTCAGCGTCGGGATCGGTCCCGTCAAGATGGTCGCCAAGATCGCCAGCGGGGCCGCCAAGCCGGACGGACTGTGCGAGGTGCGCCCCGACGAGGTGCGCGCCTTCCTCGATCCGCTGCCGGTCCGCGCGATCTGGGGCGTCGGCGCGGTGGCCGAAGAGCGCCTCCGCGCCGCGGGCTTCGAGACCGTGGGCGACCTGGCCCGGGCGCCGGACCGGCGCCTGGAGAAGCTGCTCGGCGACTGGGGGCGTCAGGTCGGGGGCCTCGCGCGCGGTCGCGACGTGCGCGAGATCGAGCCCTATCGCGCGGCCGTCTCCTACAGCGAGGAGAACACCTTCGGGAGCGACGTCGGCGACCGGGCCGTGCTCGAGTCGACGATCCTCACCCACGCCGAGTCGGTGGCCCGAAGGCTGCGGCGCGATCACGTCCAGGCGCGCACGGTGGTGCTCAAGTGGAAGGAGGGCACGCGGGTCGCGCCGGGCCCGCGCGGCTACCCCCAGCACACCCGGCGCGTGACCCTGCCCGAGCCCACGGACGACGGCGACCTCATCGCGCGCGCCGCCCGCGAGCTGCTGGACCGCGCCGCGCTCGACCAGCCCGTGCGACTGCTGGGTGTAGGCTGCACCAACCTGATCGGCGAGCGCCCGCAGCAGCTCGGTCTGTTCGCGTCACCCGAGAAGGAGAAGCGCGGTCAGCTGAACCGCGCGCTCGACGAGATCGTCGACCGCTTCGGCGGCAGCGCCGTCCGGCGGGCCAGCCAGGGCCCTGCCGAACGCGCCGCGCTCACGACGCAGATCAAGCGCGGCGACGACTGAGGCGCGAAGCGCCGCAGGACGCGGAGCCTGCAGTCAGCGCACGGGCAAGCGGCTTCAACGCTTCTCCAGGTAGGGAGCCAGTGCGCGAACGACGTCGTCGTGGACAGGGGAGCTCACGTTGCTCGGGTTCGCCGCCAGCCACTTTTCGGCGGCGCGCGCCGTTCGATACTCGTCGAAGTGCTCGACGTCGAGCGACAAGCGGCCGATCTCTCGGGCGAGGT
>JANQSB010000498.1 GCA_028284295.1 Myxococcota bacterium
CGCCGATTCCCGGGCAGGCTTCGGCCGTCGCCTCCCAGCTCTCGCGCGAGTGCAGGTTGGCGCGCCAGAAGGGGAAGCTGCGGCATTGGCGCGGCCGCAGGGCATAGACCCCACAGCCTTCCTTCTCCTGCCAGAACACGCAGTCCTGGTTGCGCTTCTGCCGAAGGGAGATGCCCCGTCGCTGGCGCCGCACCGTGAAGCGGCGACGGAACTCGGACTCGGCCAGCTCGAGGTGACGCGCCAGCGCCGCGATCTCCTCGTCGCTCACCCAGACGTTCCCGGCGCCGCGGCAGCAGCGGCCACAGCGCGTGCACTCGAAGCGGAGTCCGTCGCGATACCAGGGCTCGTCCACTTCGGTAAGGTAGCCGCGTGGGAGCCGGAACGGAGATCCGACTGATCGCGCTCGACGTCGACGGGACCCTCGCCGCCCGCGGCGACGAGATCACACCCCGCACCCGGGCGGCCCTGCACCGTGCGGTGGAGCGGGGCATCCACGTGGCCATTGCGACCGGCCGGCGCTACCGCACCACCCTGCGCATCGTCGAGGCCCTGGGTCTGCCGGTGGACACGGTGGTGCTGGGCGGCGCCCTGGTGAAGGACGGGGAGCGCCGCACCGTCCAGGAGAATCACTTCCACCCCGACGACTTCGAAACCATCCACTCCCTGGCCCGCGACCATGGTCACGCGATCATCTGCCACCGCGATTCGGACTCGCGCGGCGGCGCCGACTTCGTGATCGACGCCGACGTGCCGTGGAACGACTCCACGCGTCGCTACGTGGAGCACAACCGGGACTGGGCGGAGAGCGAGAGCGCTCTGGCCCACGAGCGCTGCCCCGACGCGATGGTGATCGGCGCCTTCGGAAGCGAAGCCGAGCTCCGATCCTGGCACGGAGCCATCGAGACCCGACACCCCGAGCGCTTCGCGCCGAGCCTGATTCCTTCCGACGACCACTACTACCTCGAGCTGACGCCCCGTGACGTCACGAAGTGGACGGGGATCTCGCTACTCGCCGAACGCCGCGGTCTGGACGCGGAGTCCATCTGCGCCGTCGGCGACCAGATCAACGACCTGCCGATGCTGCGCCGTGCCGGGATGGCGGTCGCGATGGGCAACGCCATCGACTCCGTCAAGGAGGCCTGCCACTGGGTGACGGGTCGCTGCGACGAGGACGGCATCGTCACCGTCGTGGAGCGGGTGCTCGAGGGCCGCTAGGGAGCGGTCTGCATGGCGTGCAGACCAAGCAGCAGGTGAACACGAAGCGATCGAACGGCAGGCGCCCGCGGCCGGCGCTATCGTCGCGCCGCTTCCATGACATCCCTGCGCCGCCTGCTCCCCTACCTGTCGCGGTACGCGCTTCCCTTCTGGCTCGGCAACGGGGGACTGCTCTTCGCGCGCGTCCTCGAGGCGCTGATCCCGCTGCTGCTCAAGCTCGGGATCGACAGCATCGCCGAAGGCGAACCCGCGCTGCTCTGGCCCTCCCTGGGGATCTTCGCCTGCGTGGTGGCTCGCTTCGTCACCATCGTCTTCAGCCGTCGGGTGATCCGGCAGATCGGCATGGCGGTCTCCTACGACCTGCGGAAGCGCGTCTACGAGCACCTGCAGCGCCAGGGTCCGCGCTTCTTCGCGGCACATCCCACCGGCGACCTGATGGCGCGCGCCATCAACGACATCCAGCTGGTGCGGCAGCTGGTGGGGCAGGGCACGCGCACCATCCTCGTGCTCTTCTTCTCCGCCGTGGTGGGCCTCGTCTTCATGCTCGTCCAGTCTCCCGGCCTGACCCTGCTCCTGCTTCCGCCCCTTCCCGTCATCACGGTCAGCGCCTACCTGCTGGCACGCCGCGTCTACACGGCCTCGACCGCCGTGCAGGAGGGCTTCTCGGAGCTCTCCGATCGGGTCCAGGAGAACATGAACGGCATCCGGACCATCCAGGCGCTGGGCCAGGAGGACGCAGAGAGCGCCCGCTTCGGAGTCGTCAACCGCGACTACGCCGACCGCTACTACGCGCTGATGCGCACCAACTCGATCATCCAATCCCTCATGCCGATGCTGGGCGCCAGCTGCACGCTGATCATCCTCGGTGTGGGAGGCAGCCAGGTTCTCGCGGGTGAGATCAGCGTCGGCACCTTCACCTCCTTCTTCTGGTACGTGGGCATGGTGCTGTGGCCGGTTCGGGAGGCCGGCAACATGGTCAACCTGGTGCAGCGGGGCGCCGCGGCCACCACGCGTCTCTTCGAGGTGCTCGACCACGAGCCCGAGATCGAGGACCGGCCCGTCGCCGGCGCACCGGAGCGACTGAGCGGCGCCCTCGCGCTTCGCGCGCTCCACTTCCGCTACCCGGAAGCGAAGTCCGACGCACTCGACGGCATCGACCTCGAGATCGAAGCGGGGGAGACCCTGGCCGTCATCGGCCGCATCGGATCGGGCAAGTCGACGCTCCTCAAGCTGATCGTGCGGGTGCTCGATCCGCCGCGCGGGAGCGTACTGGCCGACGGTCACGACGTCCGCGACCTGCCCCTGGCGCGCCTGCGCGAGCAGGTCGCCCTGGTCCCCCAGGACAGCTTCCTGTTCGCACTCCCCTTGCGGGAGAATCTCGCGTACGACGACCCCGCACGCGCCACCTCGACCATCTGGCAGGCCGCCGAGGCCGCGGACCTGCGCGACACCGTCGAGCGCTTCCCGGAGCAGCTCGAGACCCTCGTCGGCGAGCGGGGCGTCACCCTGTCGGGCGGACAGAAGCAGCGGGCGACCCTGGCGCGCGGCTTCATCCGCACGGCTCCGCTGCTGCTGCTCGACGACTGCTTCTCGAGCGTCGATACCGAGACCGAGGAGCACATCCTGCGGCAGCTGCGCGAGCTGCGGGAAGGGCTCACCACCGTCCTCGTCTCCCACCGCGTCTCGACCGTGCGGCGTGCAGACCGTATCGCGGTCCTCGAAGAGGGACGCATCGTCGAGCTGGGCAGCCACGAGGAGCTGCTGGCGCGCGGCGGGATCTACGCCGAGCTCGAGCGCAGTCAGCGCCGTCGCGAAGACCTCAGCCACCAGCTCGAGGAGCTCGAGGAACAGGAGCCGTCCCCGGCATGAGCGCCGACGGACACGGAATCGCGGCGGGGCACGCCGGCCCCGCGAACGCGCGCGACTACACGGTCTTCGACGCGGAGCTCTCGGGCCAGACCTTCAGCTTCCGGCTGCTGCGGCGCCTGCTCCGCTGGGTGCGGCCCCACGTCGGACGCGCAGCCGCCAGCGGCGCATTCGTCGTCGTCGCCTCGGTACTGGCGGTGCTGGGACCCGTGATCCTCTCGCGGGTCGTGATCGACGGCATCCTGATGCCCGAGAGTGGGTTCGCGGCGCCGAGCTTCGGGATGGACGCGGCCGCCGCCTGGATGGACCGCGCGACGGGCTTCGGTCCGTTGGGGGCGGCCTGCACCCTGTACGCCGTCGTCGCCCTGCTCTGGGCGATCTTCCTCTACCTGCACCGCATCCTGCTCTCGCGCGCGGTCCTCTCCGCACTCGCCGACCTGCGACGGGACCTGTTCTGGCACCTCGAGCACCGTCCCGCCTCCTTCTTCGACAACGTCGCCGTCGGCCGGGTGATGACGCGGATCACGAACGACGTCGAGGTCCTCTTCCAGCTGCTCGCGGGCCTCGGCCTGCTTCTCGGCGAGCTGGTCCCCTTCTTCGTCGCGCTGGTCGTGATGTTCAGCATCGCGCCGAAGCTGACCTGGATCCTGCTCACCGCGGTGCCCATCGTGGCCTTCGCGACCTGGGTCTTCCGCCGGACCACCCGCCGCATCTATCGCGAGATCCGCAACAGCGTCTCCACCCTCAACCAGAACCTGCAGGAGAACCTCTCTGGCATGCAGGTCGTGCAGCTGCACGGACGCGAGGCTCGCAATCTCGAGGCCTACTCCGAGATCAACCGCTACAACCGCGACCAGGAGAACCGGGCGATCCAGGTCGAGACCGTCTACAACCCCTTCGTCCAGAGCCTGGCCTCGGCGGGACTGGGCGCCGTGCTGTGGTTCGGCGGACGCGACGCTCTCGAAGGCGTGATCACCCTGGGCAGCGTGGTGCTCTTCGCGCAGTTCATCGACATGCTCTTCCGGCCCATCGTCGCGGTGGGCGAGCAGTACAACGTTCTCTACCGGGCGATGGCGAGCTGCGAGCGCATCTTCCAGGCGCTCGACTGGGACGAATCCCTGCCCGAGCCCGAGCGGCCCGCCGCGCTTCCGGCCCGGCTCCGGGGCGAGGTCGAGTTCCGCCATCTCTCCTTCGCCTATCGGCCGGGCGAGCCGGTTCTCCAGGACGTGTCCTTCACCATCCGTCCCGGCGAGAAGCTGGCAATCGTCGGACCGACCGGCAGCGGCAAGACCACGCTCATCCGCCTGCTCGGTCACTTCTACGACTTTCCCCGTGGCCACGTCTTCCTCGATGGCATCGACCTGCGCGACATCCGTGCGCGCGACATGCGCGAGCGGATCGGCGTGGTGCTGCAGGACTTCCACGTCTTCGCGGGCAGCGTTCGCGAGAACATCGGCCTGGGCGATCCGGCCCTGTCCGACGAGCGCATCGAGGCGGCCGCTCGGCTGGTCCACGCGGACGCCTTCATCCGGGCACTGCCCCGGGGCTACGAGACGCCGCTCCTCGAGCGGGGCGCCAACCTGTCGCACGGGCAGCGCCAGCTGCTGGCCTTCGCGCGGGTGCTCGCCGCCGACCCCGAGATCCTGGTGCTCGACGAGGCGACGGCCAGCATCGACACCACCACCGAACGGCTCATCCAGGACGCGCTCGGGCGGGTGACGGCCGGTCGGACCTCCATCCTCATCGCGCACCGCCTGCAGACCATCCGCGAGGCGGATCGCATCGTGGTCCTCCAGCACGGGCGCGTCCGCGAGATCGGCAGCCACGACGAGCTGATGGCGCTGCGCGGCGTCTACCACACCCTCTACGAGCTCCAGTTCCAGGACGGCGCCGGCTGAGTGGTGCCGCGGATTTCCTTTTCGGGGCGTTGAGTTGGCCCCGCCCACCCACCGCGGGCCCGGATCGACGACGCCTTCTTGGCGTCTCGAGTATCTGTACTAGAGTCATTTTCTGACCGAAGTTGATCTTTCGAGCCGAGCTCGCCGGATCGGGCTCGCGGGGAGGCAGGCGGAATGAAGGACTTCCAGGGACGCGTGGCGGTGGTGACGGGAGGCGCCAGCGGGATCGGCCTGGCGCTCGCGCGGGCCTTCCTCGGCGAGGGCATGAAGGTGGTGATCGCGGACGTCGAGGAGCCGGCGCTGAAGACGGCCGTGGAGGAGCTGGGCGGCGGAGAGGCAAGCGGTGTGGTGACCGACGTGTCCGATCCCCGCTCGGTCGAGGCGCTGGCCGAGCAGGTCTTCGCGACCCACGGCGCCTGCCATCTGCTGTGCAACAACGCGGGGGTGGCCGCCCCGAATCTCGATCTGTGGGAGACCGAGCCCTCGGACTTCCAGTGGGTCCACGGAGTGAACGTCGGTGGGGTCGCCCACGGCGTGCAGTCCTTCGTGCCGCGCATGATCGAGTCGGGCGAAGAGGGTGTCGTCGTGAACACCTCCTCGGGAGACGGCGGCATCTCGCCGCTCGCGCAGCAGGTCGTGTACGCGTCCAGCAAGGCTGCCGTCTCCATCATGACGGAGTGCCTGCACGCGCAGCTGGTGGGACGCGGCACGAAGCTCCGTGCCGCCATCTTCTACCCGTCGGGCGGCATGCTGCGCACCGGCATCTGGACCACGAAGCGCAACCGACCGCCGGAGCTGGCCCGCAAGGTCGAGGTGGACGCCGGCCAGGAGACGACCTTCGACGACTTCCTCGAGGGCGCGAAGAAGGCGGGCTTCGACCTGCCCGTCCAGGACCTCGACGAGCTCGCGCAATTCCTGCTCGAAGGGATTCGCAACGAGGACTTCGTGATCATGATCGATCGGGCTTCGATGGCAGGGACCCTGAACGATCGCGCCGCCAAGCTCGCGGCGGGCGAGTGCCCGATCGTCCTGCAGCACATGGGCCTCAGCTGAGCGAACGCGGAGGACTCGCGATGGACAGCCAGTCGAAGATCCTGATGATCAGCTCCGACTGTCATGCCGGGGCGCTTCCCGGGACCTATCTCGAGTACATGCCCGCCTCGTACCGCGAGGCGGGCCGCAAGTGGTGGATCTCGTTCGCGCGCGAGATGATGGCCCGAACGGGCACCTTCTTCGACCAGGAGGCCGTCGACGACTACCAGGCCAAGGGCGGAAGTCGCGGGCTGATGGACCAGAAGTCCGAGGCGGAACGCGCCCTGGGCGACGACGAGCTGATGGCGATGCTCTCCGACGAGACCAGCCCCTTCGCGCCGCGACGGGGCGAGTTCGACGCGGGCCAGCGCGTGCTCGACCTCGACGCGGACGGCGTCGCCGCCGAGGTGGTCTTCCCGCAGATGGTCAGCTTCGGTGCCGGGCTCATGCAGTACCGCAACCGGGTGGCCCCCGATCAGAACCTCGAGGGCATCCGCGCCTACAACCGCTGGCTGGCCGACTTCTGCAAGACCAACCCCGGCCGCCATGCCGGCGTCGCCCTCATCAACGTCGACGACATCGACGTCACCGTGAAGGAGATCCGCGAGGCCCGGGAGATGGGACTCTGGGGAGGCATCCTGCTGCCCACCCACACGGGCGAGCATCCCTTCTACCACCATCCCCGCTACGAGCCGCTGTGGGCCGTCTGTGAAGAGCTCGGGATGCCCCTCCACTCACATTCGGGCTGGTCGCCCGACTACGGCGACGTGGACTGCGCGACGGCCATGTACATCACCGAGGTCGACATGTGGCCCCGGCGCTCCTTTCCGGCGCTCGTCTGGTCGGGAGTCTTCGACCGCTACCCGCGGCTGAAGCTCGTCTTCACCGAGGCGGGATGCGGCTGGATCCTCGAAGCCCTGCGCCTGATCGAGTTCAAGGCCTCGAACCCGATCTTCAAGTACTTCACCCGGGACCTGAAGCTCTCGCCCCGGGAGTACTTCGAACGCAACTGCTACATCGGCGCCTCCTTCATGCACCCGAGCGAAGGCGAGCTGCGGCATCGCATCGGGATCGACCGGCTGATGTACGGCACCGACTACCCGCACCTCGAGGGCACCTGGCCGAACACCGGGGCGAAGCTGCAGGAGACCTTCCACGACTACCCGGAAGACGAGATCCGCGGGATCCTGGGCACCCACGCACTCGCCGTCTACGACTTCGAGCTCGAGACCCTGCAGCCGGTCGTCGACCGCATCGGCCGCAGCCTCGACGACATCCGCGGAGACGGGGCGCCGTGATGGCCGAGGCGACCCCCGAGCTGAGCCGACGGGAACGCCGTCGCCTGGAGACCCGCGAGCGCATCCTGGACACCGCACAGGAGCTCTTCGAGAGCCGGGGCTACGAGTCGACCACCGTGAACGAGATCGCCACGGCCGCCGACATCGCCTACGGGACCTTCTTCAACCACTTCCCCGCCAAGCTCGACCTGCTGCGCGAGCTCGCGCACCACACCCTGCAGGAGCTCTTCGAGGACGTGGCGGAGCTTCGCCGCGGCCCCGGCAGCTTCACGGATCGCCTGCGAGCCGTCTTCGAGAACGCGGCCCGGAGCGCCGAAGCCAAGGGGCCCCACACCCGAGAGCTCATCCACGCCATGATGACCCAGGCCTATCCGCAATCGGCGGTCAGCGACGACCGTGCCATGCGGCGGATGTTCCAGGGCCTGGTCGAGGACGGCATCGAGGCGGGCGCGGTCCGCACCGACGTCGACCTCGAGACCCTGACCGAGGTCGTCACCGGAACCTGGTACTCGATGTTCCTGGGCTGGGTCCACGTCGACGGCTACCCGCTGAGCGAACGCGCTTCCGCAGCTGCGCGCTTCCTGGCGGAGAGCCTGAGTCGGCGCGACCCCGCCGGGTCCTGACTCGCCCGCCCCGAACCAACCACCCACCGAAGAGGGGAGCAAGCACCGTGGATCGATTCCTCGTCATCTCTTCCGACGGACACGCGGGCCCGCGCCCCGAGGTCTACCGCGACTATCTCGACCCCCAGTACCGCGAGGAGTTCGACGTGCAGCACGCAGCGCGCATGGACGCGCTCGACCGCGCGGGCGGCCTGCTCGAGATGGCCGAGGAGACGGCGCGTTGGGCAACCGGCAAGGAGCACGGGCTGGCCGGGGCCTGGGACTCCGAGCGGCGCAACGAGGTGCTCGACGCCGACGGCGTGGCGGCCGAGATCCTCTTCGTCGACGGACTCACCGAGCAGAACTCGCCGCCCTTCGGCGGCGACCTCGGACTGGTCCCCATGGGCGCGAACCCGGAGCTGCAGTGGGCCGGCGCACGCGCCCACAATCGCTGGATCAGCGAGTTCGTCGCGCAGTCGCCCGAGCGCCGCTTCGGGCTCGCCCAGGTGACTCCGTTCTGGGGCGTCGACGAGGCCGTGAAGGAGGTGCGCTGGGCCCGGGAGAACGGCCTGCGCGGGATCATGATGCCCCACCTCTGGCTCGGCCAGGACGCCTATCACCACCCGAAGTACGAGCCCCTGTGGGCGGCCTGCGAAGAGCTGGAGATGGTGATCCACTTCCACTCCGGCGCGGCGCCCGCCCACGAGTACTTCGGGGCGGCGATCTTCGCCCCCCAGCAGAGCACGGAGCCGCCTCCCGAGATGCCCGGCGCACTCGGCATCTACGTCACCGAGGTCGCCTGGTGGCTCACCCGGCCGGTGGTGTTCATGATCTGGGGCGGCGTCTACGAGCGCCATCCGCGACTCAAGACCGCCATCACCGAGGGCACCTCGATCTGGGTGCCGGAGCTGCTGGAGCTGATGGACCACCGCTACACCGAGCACCACGGCACGGCGAAGCTCGGCACCGGCTACAAGAAGCACCTGAAGATGAAGCCGAGCGAGTACTTCCGCCGCAACGTCCGCGTGGGCAGCTCGGTGATGTCGCGCCGGGAGGCCGAGCTGCGCGGCGAGATCGGGCTGGACACCATCATGTGGGGCACCGACTACCCGCATCCCGAGGGGTCCTGGCCGAAGACCCGGGAGATCATGCTCGAGACCTTCCGCGGGCTCCCCGAAGACGAGGTGGCGAAGATCATCGGAGAGAACGCCGCCGACTTCTACGGCTTCGACCGGGAGCCGCTGGAAGCCATCGCGGAGCGCATCGGCCCCGAACGCAGCGCCTTCCGCGGGGTCGACTCGTGAACGGGGAGGACGCGGGCAACCCCCAAAGCCCCACGCGCACCCCCGTGATCGTCGGGGTCGGCCAGGTCCTGCAGCGACTGGAGTCCCTGGGCGAGACGCCCGCACGGAAGCCGCTCTCGCTGATGGAGCTCGCGGCCCGGGCGGCCGCCGAAGACGCGCGTTGTCCGAAGCTCCTGTCCGCCCTCGACTCGATTCGCGTGCCCCGGGGCCTGTGGCCCTACTCGAACCCGGCGCGGGTGCTCGCCGATCGGCTCGGGTCGCCGGCGGCCCAGACGGCGACCGGACCCATCAGCGGCAACATGGTGCAGCGCATGCTGAACGATGCCGCGAGGGAGATCGTCGCAGGACGCCGCGACGCGGTGCTGATCGTCGGCGCCGAGGGCGAGCACTCCAAGCGACGCGCCAAGCGGGCCGGTCGCGACCCGGGCTGGAGCACCCCGGAGACGCCACCCCCCGACCGCGACTTCGACGAGCGCGACTTCGACAAGCAAGGCGAGTGGATCCTCCAGGAAGAGGTCCAAGCGGGCCTCGCGCAGGCGGCGGCCATCTTCAGCCTGTACGAGAACGCGCGACGCCATGCGCGGGGCGAGAGCCTCGAGGCGAACCGCGACCGCATCGCCGCCCTGTGGCACGACTTCGCGAAGGTGGCGGAGCGCAACCCCTTCGCCTGGACCCGGGAGGCCCCCGACGTCGGGACCATCCGCGAGGCGACCGACGACAATCGCATGATCACCTGGCCCTACACGGTGAGGCTGTGCTCCAACATGGTGGTCGACCAGGGCGCCGCCGTGATCGTCTGCTCCACGGAGCTGGCGGATCGCCTCGACATCCCGCGCGACCGCCGGGTCTTCCTGTCGGCCGCGACCGACTGCGGGGCGACGCCGCCCATGTCACACCGGATGGACTTCCTGACGGTGCCGGCCCTCGGCCTCGCCGGGAGACGCGCACTCGAGCTGGCGGGGCTGGAGCCTGCCGATCTCGATCACGTCGATCTCTACAGCTGCTTCCCGGCCGCGGTCCAGGTGGCCGCCGAAGCCTTGGATCTCTCCCCGGAGCGGCCCCTCACGGTGACGGGCGGACTCGCCTACGCAGGAGGCCCCCTGAACAGCTACGTGCTGCACGCGATCGCCACCACGGTGGCGAAGCTGCGGGAGAAGCCGGGCCGTGCGCTCGTCAGCTCGGTGGGAGGCGCCTTCCAGAAGCACGCCTTCGGAATCTACGCGAGCGAGCCCGGGGCCGGGGGCTTCCAGTACGCGGATCTCGACCCCGAGGCCGCTCGGCTGCCGCGCCGCGAGCGGATCACGGAGCTCTCGGCGGAAACCACGGTCGAGACCTACGCACTCCGCTACGAAGCCGGTCGACCCGCCTTCGCGGCCATCGGGTGTCTCACCGGCGAGGGCCAGCGCAGCTGGACCCGGACCGACGACCCCGAGATCCTGCAGGAGATGGAGTCCCGCGAGACCTGCGGAAGACGCGCGACCCTCGTTGCCGGGAAGCTCCAGAAGCTCGTCTAGCGGGCGCACTCCGTGCGAGAGGTGGGTCTATACTGCGGGCTGTCATGCCCGGCCCCCTCGAAGGAATCCGCGTCGTCGACTTCTCGGCGGTCGTCTCCGGACCGCTGGCGACGATGCTCCTGGCCGAGCAGGGTGCCGAGGTCGTCAAGGTCGAGGCACCGGACCGACCGGACATGCTGCGACGGGAGTGGTACTCGCGCGGCGGTCTGACCTCGCTCTTCGCCAACGTCAATCGCGGCAAGCGCAGCCTGGTGGTGGATCTGCGCGACGAACGCGGACTCGCGGCGGTCCACGAGCTGTGCCGGCGCGCCGACGTGGTGCTCGAGAACTTCCGCCCCGGCGTGGCCGAACGGCTGAAGATCGGCCCGGAGGACCTCCACGCCCTCAATCCCCGCCTCGTCTACTGCCGGGTCACGGGCTTCGGTCCCAGCGGGCCCTTCGCGAAGCGGCGCGCCTACGACCCGATCATCCAGGGGCTGGCGGGCTGGGTGGCGATCCAGAAGAACCCGGAGCTGCCGGTGCCCGATCTGGTTCGCAACGTGGCCGTCGACAAGGCCGCGGCCTACAGCGCCGCGCAGGCGATCACGGCGGCGCTGCTGGCCCGCGAGCGCGGAGAGCTCGGACAGGTCGTGTCGGTCTCGCTCCTCGATGCGGGCCTCGCCTTCTTCTGGCCGGACGGCATGATGAAGCACACCCTGATCGGCGACGACGTCCGCGAAGGACCCGCCATCTACGACCGGTACCGGCTCACCGAGACCCGCGACGGCCACGTGGTGATGTGGGCCGGCGGCGACGACGAATGGCACGCCGTCTTTCGCGGCCTCGGGCGGCCGGAGCTCTGTCAGGACGAGCGCTTCGCCACCGGCCGCGCACGGAGCCGCAACGCCGAAGCGCTGGGCGCGCTGGTCTACGACGAGTTCCGCAAGTGGAGCACCGAGGAGATCCTGCAGCGGATGGACGAAGCCGACGCACCGTGCGGACCGGTCCTCGAGCTCGAGCAGGTTCCCGACCATCCACAGACGCGCCACAACGAGAGCGTCTTCGAGGTCGAGCATCCCCGGGCGGGCCGCATGCGGCAGTGCCGGCCCGCGGCACGCTTCTCGCGCAGCCAGGCAGGCGACGCGGCGCTGGCGCCGCTCAGCGGCGAGCACAGCGACGCGCTGCTCGCAGAGCTCGGGCTCGACGACGACGAGATCGAGTCGATGCGCGCCGATGGCGTGATCCGCTGAGACGCCGATGAAGACCATCGAGAGACTCCGCTCCCTGCTCTTCGCCCCGGCAGTCCGGCCCGAGATGCTGGCGAAGTTCCCGGGAAGCGGAGCCGACGGGGTGGTGATCGACTGCGAGGACGCGACCCCGCCCGGCGCCAAGGCCGAAGGACGGGCGAACGCGCGCCGCATCGCGCCAGAGATCGCCGGACGCGGGCCGGGGGTCTTCGTGCGCGTCAACGCGGTACCGACGCCGTGGTTCGAAGACGACCTCCGCGAAGGGCTCGACGCATCGCTCGCGGGCATCGTGGTCCCCAAGCTCGAGAGCCTCGCGCAGCTCGGCCGCGTGGAGGAGCTGCTCTCGCGAGCGGGACACGACGAGCTCCCGGTCGTGGCCGGGCTCGAGACCGCGCTCGGGGTCGCCGACGCCCGCGAGCTGCTCGCCCACCCGCGCGTGGCCGCCGCCTACTTCGGTGCCGAGGACTTCACGGCGGACATGGGCGGCGTCCGGACCGAGGGCAGCCAGGAAGTCCTCTACGCGAGGTCGCGAACCGCGCTGGCCGGCCGCCTCGCCGGCGTCCCCACCCTCGACCAGGTGGTGACCGACTTCCGCAACGACACGCTCTTCGAGGAGGAGACCCGGGACGCCCGCGCGCTGGGCTTTCGCGGGAAGCTCTGCATCCACCCGCGCCAGGTGGCACTGGCCAATCGCGGCTTCCTGCCCAGCGAGGAGGAGGTCGACCACGCCCGCCGCCTGCTCGACGCCTATGCGCGAGAGTCCGAGGCCGGGGTGGGTGCCATCGAGTTCGAGGGGCAGATGGTGGACGAGCCCCTGGCCGCGAGGGCGAGGCAGATCCTGGCGGCGGCAGAGGACGCACCGTCCAGCGGCGCCCCGGAGAGGCCGAGCCCATGAGCGAGCCGAAGCAGAAGGCGCCGCGGCCGCATCGTGGCCTGTGGCTCGAAGAGCTCGAGCCCGGGCTCGTGGTCCATCACGCCATCCGCCGCACCCTGACCGAGTCCGACAACGTCTTCTTCACCTCGCTCACCATGAACCCCGCGTGGCTGCATCTCGACTTCGACTACGCCGAGAACGAGACGGAGTTCGGTCGACCTCTGGTGAACTCGATGCTCACCCTGGCGACGGTCATCGGCATCAGCGTTCACGAGACCACCCTGGGAACCACGGTCGCCAACCTCGGCTTCCAGGAGATCGTCTTCCCGGCGCCGCTCTTCCACGGCGACACGATCCGGGTGGAGAGCGAGGTGCTCTCGGCACGCCGCTCGAAGTCCCGGCCGACCCAGGGGGTCGTCCGCTTCGAGCATCGGGCCTACAACCAGAAGGACGAGCTCGTCTGTCGGGCGGTGCGCGACGCGTTGATGCACCAGCGGCCGGACGCGGACGAGTAGCCTCGAACGACACGGAGAACACGAATGGCAGGAGCACTCGAGGGAATCAAGGTCGTGGACGTCTCGGCGGTGGTCTCCGGACCCTTGTGCGCCATGATGCTCGCCGACCAGGGCGCGGACGTGGTCAAGATCGAGCCGACCCAGATCGGCGACATCCTGCGCATGCCGCTCATCGAGCGGGGCGGCTTGACGGCGCTCTTCGCCAACTGCAATCGCGGCAAGCGCTCCCTGGCCCTCGACCTCAGCCGGGACGAGGGGCTGAAGATCGCGCTCGAAGTCATCCGCGACGCCGACGTCTTCATCCAGAACTGGCGCCCCGGAGCCGCGGAACGGCTGGGTCTGGGAGAGCTCGCGCTGCGCGAGCTGAATCCGGGCCTCGTCTACTGCTCGATCTCGGGCTACGGGCCGACCGGGCCCTACTCGCAGCGACGGGTCTACGATCCCATCATCCAGGGTCTGTCGGGACACACCGGGGTGCAGCTGAACCCCGAATTCCCGATGCGCGACCTGGTCCGCAACATCGTGTCCGACAAGTCGAGCGCCTACACGGCCGCCCAGGCGATCACGGCCGCACTCTTCGCGCGCGAGCGCGGCGCCGGCGGCCAGCACGTCGAAGTTCCGATGCTCGACGCCTCCCTGGCCTTCTTCTGGTGCGACGGCATGATGAAGCACACCTTCACGGGGGGCGAGG
Organism: Myxococcota bacterium; assembly: GCA_028284295.1. Classification (GTDB taxonomy): domain Bacteria; phylum Myxococcota_A; class UBA9160; order UBA9160; family UBA4427; genus JAJDAN01. The sequence continues at coordinate 14,036 of JANQSB010000498.1, forward strand.
AGGTGCCCGGGCGGGCCCTCTACGAGATCTATCGCCTCACCGAGACGGCCGACGGTCACATGATCTACTTCGCGGCCAGTCCGGACGAGTTCGAGGGCGTGTTCCGGGCCCTGGGACATGCCGAGTGGCTCGAGGACCCGCGCTTCGGCACCGTCGAGGGGCGGGTCGATCCGGACAACTTCGGGCTGCTGGGCGAGATGCTGGCGAACGAGTTCCGCAAGATCCCGACGAAGGAGCTGATGCAGAAGCTGCAGGACGAAGACGTCCCGGCGGGCCCCGTGCTCTCCCTGGAGGAGATCTTCGAAGACGAGCAGATCGTCCACAACGAGTCGATCCTCGAGTTCGAGCACGAGACGGCCGGTACCTACGTCCAGGCCCGTCCGGCCGCCCGCTTCGACAAGACCCCCCAGGACCCGCGCCGCCTCCAGCCGCCGCTGCACGGCGAGCACAGCGAGGAGATCCTCGGCGAGCTCGGCTACGGCGCCGAGGAGCTGGCGCGTCTGAAGAAGGAAGGCGTGATCCACGCCTGAGCCCCGGCCGAGCGAAGCGACGCCAGCGCCGGGTGCGGGCCGCGGGACTCCGAGCGACCGATGCCCTCAGGCGCCGCTGCGCTTGCGGCGCCCGGCCATCCGCAGGACCGGCAGCACCACGCGCCGTAGTGCGGGACCCAGCAACCCGGCCAGGCCCGCAGAGCGGGCGAGGCGGCGACTCTCGAAGCCCTCCAGGCCGAGCTCCTCGCGGATGTCCGACGACATCGCGGTCACGAGCCCATCGAGCGGGATCCCCGTCCCGTCCGCGATCCGCACCATGCGCTCGAAGTTGCCGATGACACCGGCCGCGTCGACCACCACCGCCGAGCCGGCCGCCTGGCGCAGGGCGTCCCGCGCCGTCGCGAGCGATGCCGCATCCGATGCGACGGCGGCGTCGGCGAAGGCCGTCAGCCTCTCGCCGTGCTCGATTCCGGCATCGCCGGCCTTCGCGCCGTCGGCGATCCCGGAGAGGTCTGCCTCCTCCCCCGAGAACTCGATGCTCGCACGGAGCATCACCGCGTGGGAGCTCGTTCAGTAGAAGCACTCGTTGAGCGCGGAGACCCGCCCGGCCACCAGCTCGATCTGCGAGCGATCGAGGGCGCGATTGGAATCGAAGCTGCGCATCTCGTCGAAGCTCAGGTACTGGGCGTCGCTGAGCGCCTTCCACGCCCGGAGCTCGGCGGGCACCAGGGACAGCGCACGGATCACGTAGGGGACGGGACCGGGCGGAAAGCCCATCTCCTTGCCGAGCTTTCGGGACTCGCGCATCGGAACCCACGCTTCGCCCTCGGTCAGGTCGTCGGGACGCTCGCCGCTGGGATCGCCGGCGATCGCTTCCGGCAGCGGCTCCAGCGGCAGACCGAGCGCGTGATGGAAGCGATCCACGCTGATGGTGATGACCGCGACGCCCAGCGCCTCCACGTAGACCTCGGCGCTGAGCCCGGCCTCGAGCAGCTGTCGGTACCAGCTCTCGCTCAGGCGTGCCGCGTCCGTGGTGATCCGATGCACGAGGTCGACGAGGGTCTCGGGAAGCGCGGCGCCGTGATCGTGCTCGCCCTGCACGGCAAAGGGAGAGAGGGCCTGCTTGCGCTCGCGGCACGAGCCACAGTCCCGGGCCCGCCGGGTCTCGTCGGCCACTGCCACGCGCTCGGCACCCGTGAGCCAGGTGCCGGGACCGGCGACGTGCCGCCAGGCCCGGCGGTGGGCCTCGGCGAGATCGGCTCGCACGGGATCCGGATGTGCAGGATAGGAGAAGGAAGTCACGGCTCGTCTCCCTCGCCAGGTGGCATCTCGTCGAAGCGCGGCAACGAGTCGGGAATCTCGTACCACGGCGCCTTGGAGGCCACGTAGATGTGCGCGCTGGGGCGCCCGATCGGATCGTCGTCCAGGGGCCCGGCGGGAATCATGATCATCGGCGCGCCCGGGACGTCCCGTGGGACCGGTGCCGCACAGCGCTCGCAGAAGGAGTTGCCGAAGAATGCGGCGCCGGGCAGCTGGTACTCGACCACCTGCTCGCGGCCGCGAATCCAGTCGAACTCGGCGTGGGGCACGAAGAGCTGCGTGGAGTACGCCGCACCGCGGAGCTTGCGACAGCGCGAGCAGTGGCAGTGCCCCATGATCTCGGGGGCCGTCTGCTGCTCCCAGGCCACGTCGCCGCACAGGCAGCTTCCCGCGATCCTGCCCTCGCGCGCGCCTTCGGGACGGGAAGGCGTCTCGAGGCCCGGGTCCGGATAGCCGGGCGGCGCGCCTTCGAAGATCGCGATCCCGTCCGAGAGCTCTTCCCAGGGTGCGCGGTCGGCTGCGTAGATGTGGGCCTGTGGACGAACGCCGGGGTCACCGTCCAGCAGCCCCGCCGCCACGAAGGTCCCGCCGCTGGCATCCGGTCCGGGGACCTTCGATCCACAGCTCGGACAGAAGGCCCGGGAGAGGCCCGGCGACGACGGATAGCTTCCCTGCTCGCCGCTGCCGGCCGTGAAGCGCAGGCTTCCGGCGCTCACATAGGTCGCGAAGCCCGAGCCGTGTGCCTTGCGGCAGATCGTGCAGTGGCAGTGGCTCATCTGCGAGAAGGGTCCCTCCACCTCGAAGGCGAAACGACCACAGAGGCAGCTGCCCCCGATCGTCACTGGGGATCTTCGTAGAAGATGTAGCTCGTCGAGTAGTCGGAGAACTCGAAGTAGACCTTCTTGCCTTCCGGGTCGGGAACACCGTCGAGGTTCGTGTCCATGATCCCGTAGCCGAAGCGATAGGCGCGCGCCTCGTCGCTCTGGGTGCCGTGCGCGGTCGAGAGCTTGTCGATCTTCATGAAGCGCTTGACGAGCTTGTCGCCGGCGTACACCTCGAGCACGCCGTCGGTCCCGGTCCAGTTCTGGACGGCACGCCCCAGCCGGTTCTGGGTCTCCTGGGTGCAGGCGAAGGACAGCACCGCGCATGCGGCGACGAGGGTGGGAAGCAGGATGCGAAGGTTCATGGGGAAGGCTCCTGGGCGCAGGCGGGCCCGGTTGCGGGCGGAAGGGTCGTCCGGATGATGCCACCTCGGATGCTACCCTGCAGTGCCACACGGAGACGACACATGGCGCGGCCGCCCATCGACTTCGACAACACTCCCGAAGAGGCCTTCGTCCGGATGGGAACCACCCGGGACGAGATGCGCGAGCGCATGCGCGAGATGGCAGAGTACGACGCCGGAGCCCCGGCCGCGGGCAGCCCGGCGCCGGACTTCGAGATCGAGAGACTCTCGCCCCAGGGGCAGCGGACCGGCGACTCCTTTCGCCTGAGCGAGCACCTGACCGAGAACGGCCGGCCGGTGGCGCTGGTCTTCGGCTCCTACACCTGACCCCCCTTCCGCTACCAGGCCGGGCGCCTGAACGAGCTGTATCGCAGCTACCGGGGACGGGTCGACTTCCTGTGCGTCTACATCCGGGAAGCGCACCCCACCGACGGCTGGCAGGTCCCGATGAACGAGAGCGACGAGGTGGAGTTCGCCCAGCCGAAGGACGACGACGAACGGGCAGCCGTGGCCGGGGCCTGCATGCTGCGACTGAACTTCGAGATGCCGATGCTGCTCGACGACATGAGCAACCAGGTCGACCAGGCCTACCGGGCACTACCCGACCGTCTCTACCTGGTCGACGCCGGCGGCACGATCTACTGGCGCTCCGAGCAGGGACCCTTCGGCTTCGACGTCGAGACCTTCGCGCGGCAGGTCGAGGCACTGGCCGGGCGCTGACGCGCGAGCTCGCGGGGCAAGCCCCGGGGAGCTCGCGCTCCAGGAAGCCGATCGGGCTCGCGGGTCTCAACCGACCGAGCGCGTGGTGTAGCGGGCGGCTTCGATCCGGCTCGACCAGTGGTCCCGGGCGAGGCCCGCCTTCTGCTTGAGCTGCTCCAGAAAGTCCTGCGGCCGGGGCAGGGACTCCCAGACCTGGGGCAGGAAGGTCGCCTGGGCGGTTCCTTCCCGGAGGACGAGGCCGTCGACTCCGGGGCGGAGCTGCGCGAGAAGGTCCGCCTCCGAAGCGAAGTACATCGGCTCCGAGGGGGAGAGCACCGAGACGTGCAGCTCGAGCCCGGCCCGCTCGGATGGGTCGACGGGCTCGAAGCGGGGGTCGCGATACGCCGCCCGCCAGGCGCTGCGCGCGACGTCCCGTGCCAGGGGCAGACTGGCCTCCAGCGAGCCGATGCAGCCTCGCAGCCGGCCCTCCTGCTCGAGGGTCACGAAGCTCGAACGCACCGCACGCAGGGGCTCGGGCAGCCCGGCGAGGTCGACCTCGATCGGCCCGCTCGCCGGGCCTGCATCGATCGAACGCCGCGCGATGTCGAGCAGGGTCTCGTCACAGCTCGGGTCCCAACCGTCCGCATCGCGTGGGCCCCGCTCCCGGAAGGCCCACGACCCGTAGCCCACGACCTGATCGCGCGGCCCGGCCGTGTCGCCCGAGCTGCGGACGTCGAGGGTCTCCACGTCGAGCCCGTGGCGCCGGGCCGTCACCAGCAGACCGCGAACCGGCACGCGGCCGCAGGCGGACTCCTCGTCCAGCCCGTCGGGGTCGAGCGACTCGATGGCGCGGGTGGCTCTCGCGTCGAGTCGTTTCGCGGTCTCGTAGTCGTAGTAGTGGCTCAGGTCGGAGCTGACCACGATCAGTGTCTCGTTCCCTCCCCACAGTCCCTCCAGCACCTCGGCGACTTCGACGGCGCTCGCCATGCCCACCGAGAAGGGGACCAGCTCGAACGCGTCGAGTACGCGCTGCAGGAAGGGAAGATGGACCTCGAGGCTGTGCTCCATGGCATGCGCCTCGTCGACGAGCTCCACCTGTGGAAGGGCCAGCGCACGATCGCAGGCCGCGCGGTCGATCTCGACGGCTCCGAGCGGAGTCTCGAAGCGGTCCGCCCGCGTCGCCCCGAGGCCTCGCAGCGCGACCCGGTGGCTGGGCCCCAGGAGCACGACCCGGCGGATCCGGTCACGAACCCCCGCCAGCGTGTGATAGGCCGAGGCCGCAACCGGGCCCGAGTACACGTAGCCCGCATGCGGCGCGATCAACGCCTTCGGAGGCGGCACCCCGTCCGCGCCGCGCGACTGACGCGCTGCGGCGTCACGCAGGTAGCCGTCCACCTGAGCCGCGAGCTCGCTCGCCCCGGCAGGATAGAAGCTGCCCGCGACTGCGGGCCGTCGCGTTCCGGGCATGGGACTGCCTCCGCCTCGAGATCGGGACCGGAATGGTATCGAAGGCAGCGTCGGCACCGGCCAGGACGGGGCTCAGCGCTCCTTCAGCATCGGATCGTGGCCGGCCGGCGTCCGACCGATGTAGTCTCGGTGTACCCCAGGCTGCACGGAGACTCCGCCGTGACCGCAGGCAACGCGCCCATCCCCGGCCTCCGCGCCGGAACCAGTGGCTACTCGTACAAGGAGTGGAAGGGCCCCTTCTACCCCGAGAAGACGAAGCCCGCGGACATGCTCGGCTACTACGCGGAGCGGCTCGGGACGGTGGAGATCAACAACACCTTCTACCGACTCCCCAAGCGCAGCGTGCTCGAGAGCTGGCGCGACCAGGTGGGCGCCGGGTTCCGATTCTCCATCAAGGCCTCGCGACGCATCACGCACTTCAAGCGTCTGAAGGAGGAGGCCAGCGAGCCGCTCGCGTTCCTGCTCGAGAACCTCGAGGTGCTGGGCGACCACCTGGGGGTGGTGCTCTTCCAGCTTCCGCCGAACCTCTCCTGCGATCTCGACCGACTCGAGCGCTTCTTCGAGCTACTGCCCGACGGCTTGCCGGCGGCCTTCGAGTTCCGCCACGCCTCCTGGCAGGACGACGCCGTCCACGATCGCCTGCGCGCCCGCAACTTCGCCTGGGTGAACGTGGACGCCGAGGACTCGGAGCGATCCGAGCTCGTGACGACAGCGGACTGGGGCTACCTGCGGCTGCGAAGGCCCGCCTACGATCGTGCGTCGCTCGCCGGGTGGGCCCGCGAGATCGCGGGCTGCGAGTGGCGCCAGAGCTTCGTCTACTTCAAGCACGAGGACGACGGCGCGGGCCCCCGCATGGCCATGGAGTTCCTCGAGGTCGCCGCCGAGACCCGCGCTCCGCGACGGGTGGCGAAGCTGCCCGATTCGCAGCAGCGGGAAGCCGGCTGACCCGCTCCGGCCATCCCCGGGTCAGACCAGGCCCATCATCTCGGCGATTCCGACGGCGTGACCGGCCGTGAAGCCGCCGTCCACCGGCAGCGCCACGCCACTCACGAACGACGAGTCGTCGGACGCCAGGAAGAAGGCAGCGCCCGCGATCTCCTCCGGCCGTCCGAAGCGCCCGAGCTTGTGCTGGTAGCGGATCTGTTCGCGGCGCTCGGTCATGGCGTCCATGGCGAGCACCGAGTCGAACATCGGGGTCTGGATGAACCCCGGGCAGATGGCGTTCGCGCGGATGCCGATACGGCCGTAGTC
>JANQSB010000516.1 GCA_028284295.1 Myxococcota bacterium
GTCTGCACAAGGTGCAGACCCCGCGGCAAGCGAACGCGAAGCGTACGCCCGCTAGCGGGCGAACGCTTCGCGGCCTCGGCTCGGGGCGTGGACCTCAGCCGTCGTCGCGGGTGTACCACCAGGCCCAGACGATGAAGAGCGCCTGGAAGGGAAGCCGGATCCAGTTCACGATCCCGGCGCCCGTCCCGGGACCCTCCGGTCCCACGTTGGCCGACGCCGCGTACCAGTTCGCGGGGAAGACCGCGACGAGCAGCGCGATGATCCCCCACGCCGCGTAGACGCGAGTGCGCGGCTCCAGCAGGAAGACACCCAGCACGATCTCCGCCAGGCCCGAGAGCAGGTTCAACCACTCGGGATTCGGGAGATCGGGCGGCATGATCGCGAGATAGAAGGCCGGGTTCACCAGGTGGTTGAAGCCCGCCGCGATGTACGCGACGGCCTGCACCCAGAGCAGGATGGTCTTGGCGCGACTCACGGCGTTACCTCCTCGACTCCGCGGGCCGGAGCCGAGCGCCTCCTGCGCCCGAGCCCGCGCGCCCACTCCGCCAGGTCGTCGAAGACGATGTACACGACCGGCACGACGAGCAGGGTCAGCAGGGTGGAGGAGAGCATCCCGGCTGCCGTCACCACCGCCATGGGCTGGCGGGACTCGGAGCCGGGGCCCACGCCGATGGCCGCGGGCAGCACGCCCAGGATCATCGAGAAGGCCGTCATCAGGACCGGTCGCATGCGGATCGGCGCCGCGTGCCGCATCGCCTCCACCTTGTCGAGCCCCTCCTCTTCGCGCAGGTGGTTGGCGAAGTCGACCAGCAGGATCGAGTTCTTCGTGACCAGCCCGCAGAGCAGGATGAAGCCGATGACACTGAAGAGGTTGATGGTCATGCCGCCGAGGAGCAACGCGCCCAGCGCCCCCACCATCGAGAGCGGCAGCGAGATCATGACGGTGATGGGGTGGATCAGGCTCTCGAACTGGGCGGCCAGCACCATGTAGATGACGAGGACCGCCAGCAGCAGGGCGAGACCGAGCTGCCCGACGCTCTCGAGGAAGGCCTCGGCACTGCCCGAGAAGCTGATGCTCGCGCCTTCGGGCAGGATCTCCTGGGACAGCTCCTCGACCACGGAGATCGCCTCGCCGACCGGCGTGTCCTCGAGGTTCGTCGAGATCGTGACGCTGCGAAGCCGGTCGTGACGGGTGATCTTCGACGGCGCCGCGCCCGTCTCGAGGGAGACGAGATTCCGCAGCTCGATCACCTCCCCGTCCCGATTGCGCACGTAGAGGCGTCCGATCGAGCTCGGGTCCTTGCGGTACTCCTCCTCGAGCCGCACCCGGATGTCGTAGCGGTGCCCGCGGTCCTTGAACTTCCCGATGTCGAGGCCACCGATGGAGGCCTGGACCGTGGTCGCTACGGTGCTCGCGTCGACGCCCAGGGTGGCGGCCTTCTGCCGGTCCGGCACCACGCGCACCTCGGGCAGGCCCATCTTGAGGCTCTTGTCGAAGTCCACGAAGCCGGGGCGGAGCTCGAGCGCGCGAACGAAGTCGTCGGCGAGGTCGGAGAGCTCGTCCAGCTCGAGGTTCCCCCGCACCTTGAACTCGAACTCGCCACCGCCGCCACCGAAGAACTGGGACGGGTCGAAGACGCGGCTCTTCAGACCGGGGATGTTCGCCAGGGCATCCCGGGCGTCCACCATCAGGTCCTGGGCGGATCGTTCGCGGTCGCGCGCCGGCTTGAGGACCGCCACGAAGAGCGCGTTGTTGACGCTTCCCGGGCCGTCGGGGCCCGAGATGCCGACGCCCGCGAAGAGCCCGGCCACCTCGGGCTGGTCCAGCATCCAGTGCTCGGCCAGCTTGAGCCGTTCCAGGGTTCCGTTCATGGTGGTTCCGGGCGGCGTCTCCATCATGACGAAGAGACGTCCCTCGTCGGCGGGCGGGAAGAACTCGGCGCCGAGCTGCGAGCCCATGCCGAGCGAGACGAAGAAGGACAGGCCGGCGATCCCCAGCACCGCCACGCGATTCGCCAGGGCCCAGCGCAGCACCCGCCGGTAGCCGTGCTCCATGGCCGCGAAGCCCCGCTCCAGGTGGTGGTAGATGCTGCCGCGCTTGCGCTCCTTGGGAGGAGGCATGCGGGCGGCCAGCATCGGCGTCAGGGTGAGCGCCACGAAGAGCGAGAAGATCACGGCCGCGGCGACGGTGATGCCGAACTCGCCGAGGAAGCTCCCCACCAGCCCCTTCACGAAGACCGCCGGCAGGAAGACCACGGCGATGGACAGGGTGGCCGCTGTCGCCGCGAAGGCGATCTGACGGGCTCCGTTGGCGGCCGCCTCCATGGGCGCCTCGCCCTGCTCGCGGTGCCGCTCGATGTTCTCGAGCACCACGATCGCGTCGTCGATCACCACCCCGACCGCCAGGGCCAGGGCCAGCAGGGTCATGATGTTGAG
>JANQSB010000556.1 GCA_028284295.1 Myxococcota bacterium
GGTCGTCCAGCTGCTCCTGGGACTCGCGCTCCGCCTCGACCCGCAGCTCGTAGGTGCGGATCCCACGGGCGGTGGTGGCCTCGTCCCAGTCGAGAACCCCCGCCATCAGTCGCGCCGCGGTGTTCGACGCCCGGAGTCCCCGGTCGAAGGTCTCGACGGAGATCCGGGTGCGCCGGGTCAGCACGTCCTCGAGGTGGAGTGCCGCCTCATGGGAGGCCGCGTAGACCACCTCGACCGCCAGGTACGACGTGGCCCCCTCGAGCGGGCGGCCCAGCTCCGGCCGCTCGCGGATCTGCGCCAGCAGCTCCGGGGTTCGCGAGCCGTAGCGCGAGAGCAGGTGCTCGACCTGGGTGGGGTGCAGGCCGGCCTCCCGGGCCGTCTCCTCGCGTCGGTTCCAGGCGGCCTCCCAACCGTCTGCGCCGACCAGGGGAATCTCCTGGGTGCACGACGGCGGCACCTTCTTGGGCAGCTCCCGCGCCACCAGATCGATGGCGTCCCGCGCCATCACCCGGTAGGTGGTGTACTTGCCGCCGGCCACCGTGATGAGCCCCGACACCGACTCGGAGACCGCGTGCTCCCGTGACAGCTTGCTGGTGGCGTCGTCCTCCCCGCTCAGCAGGGGACGCAGGCCCGCATAGACCCCTTCGATGTCGGACTTCGTGAGCGGCGTGGCGAGCACCTCGTTGACCGTCTCGAGCAGGTACGCGACGTCCCGGGCGCTGGCGGCGGGATGCGCGAGGTCGAGGTTCCAGTCGCTGTCGGTGGTGCCGATGATCCAGTGCTGCTTCCACGGGATCACGAAGAGCACGCTGGCGCGGGTGCGCAGGATGAGGCCGGCGTCGCCGGGAATCCGGTCCCGGGGAACGACCAGGTGGATGCCCTTCGAGGCGCGGACCTGGATCCTCCCGCGCCCCGCCATGTCCTGCACCTCGTCGGTCCAGACACCGGTCGCGTTGACGAGTCGCCGGGCCGAGATCTCGAAGGACTCGCCCGACTCGAGACAGCGGACCCGCACGCCACTGATGCTGCTGCCGGTGTCGACGAAGCCCTCGGCACGGACGCTGGTGGCGACCGCCGCTCCGTGGGCTGCTGCCGTCCGGGCCAGGCAGAGGGTGTGCCTCGCGTCGTCGACCAGGGCATCCCAGTATTCGATCCCGCCGGCCAGGACCTCCTTGCGCAGGCCCGGAAAGCGAGCCAGCGCGCTGCGGCGCGAGTGGTGGCGATGGCGCGGCAGCACGCGCTTGCCCGACAGCCACTCGTAGAGGAGCACGCCCGTGCCGTAGTAGGGACGCTGCCAGAGCCGGTGCAGCGGGCTCGGCTCCAGGGGCAGCAGGAAGGAGACGGGCCTCACCAGGTGGGGACAGAGCCGCTCGAGCATCAGGGACTGCTCGCGACGCGCTTCGCGAACCAGGCCGACCTCGCCCTGTTCGAGATAGCGCAGCCCGCCGTGGATGAGCTTGCTGGAGCGGCTCGAGGTGCCGGCCGCCCAGTCCCGCTGCTCGACCAGCGCCACCGTCAGGCCGCGGGTGGCGGCGTCCAGGGCGGCCCCGCAGCCCGTCACCCCGCCCCCGACGATGGCCACGTCGAAGGTCTGCTCGCGCATGCGCGCGAGCGATGCGGCGCGGTGCGCGGGGCCGAGCTCGCTGGTCTCCATTCTGCCCTCCGGCTGCGCTCCGGTGCGATCCGGAGCGGCCCCGGTCGCCCGGGAAGCGCGGGAGTCTTGCGCATCGGAAGCGCGGCGGCACGGCTGTACTCGTGCAGCTACCTCTATCCCCGTGGCATCGGTCACCTGGCGGATCCGGAACCTCCATGCGGGCATCGACGAGCCCGAGGCGGAGCTGCGGGCCCGCGCCCTGGCGGCGGTGGGCCTCTCCGAGGAAGCCGTGCGCAGCTTCCGGATCGCGCGCCGTTCGCTCGACGCGCGCCGCCGCGGCGGGCGCCGCGCGCTCCGCTTCGCCCTGCAGGCCGACGTCGAGCTGCGCGAAGGGGCTCGCTCCGAGGCGTTCGAGCGGGCGCGTCGTCGGGGCCAGGTCGTGGAGCGGGCGGCGGCCGGGTCCCTGCGCGTCGATGTCGTGCACCCGACGTTGGCGGGAGCACGGGTGGGCGTGGTCGGTGCGGGGCCCGCGGGCCTCTTCGCGGCGCTGGTGCTGGCCCGGAGCGGCGTGGCCGTCGACGTGATCGACCGCGGCGCCGGCCTCGCCGCGCGCGGTCGGGACGTCGCGGGCTTCCTGCGCACGCGCGTGCCCGACCCCGAATCGAACCTGCTCTACGGAGAAGGCGGCGCGGGCACCTACTCGGACGGCAAGCTCTATACCCGGGTCGACGATCCCCTCGAAACGCCGATCCTCGAGACCCTGATCGCCGCGGGCGCGCCCGCCGACATCGCCGTCGACTCGCGTGCCCACATCGGGACCGACCGGCTGCACCGGATCCTGCCGGAGCTGCGCGAGGAGCTCCGGAGGAGCGGCGTGCGCTTCCACTTCGGCACCCGGGTGCTGGACTTCGACTCCGACGGCGAGCCCCGCCGCATCCGCGCGCTGCGCAGCTCGCGGGGCGAGTTTCCCGTGGACGCGGTGCTGCTCGCGACGGGCCACAGCGCGCGCGACACCCTGCGCGACTGGGCGGCCCGGGGTCTCGTGATCCATCCCAAGCCCTTCCAGTTCGGCGTCCGCATCGAGCACCCCCAGGAGCTGGTGACCCGTGCCCGACACGGCACCGGTCCCGAGGCCGCGAGCCTGGGCCCTGCCTACTACGGACTCGTGTGTCGGGCCGGCCAGGGGCTGCCGGCCGCGCACTCGTTCTGCATGTGTCCCGGCGGCCAGATCGTTGCGAGCGTCAGCGCGCCCGGCTTCCTGTGCACCAACGGGATGAGCAACTCGCGCCACTCGTCGGCCTGGGCGAACGCCGCCCTGGTCGTCACCCTGGGTCCGCCCGAGTACGGGGAAGGAGCCTTTGCGGGTGTGGAGTTCCAGGAACGCATGGAGGCGGCGTTCTTCGAGGCGGGCGGCTCCGACTACCGCGCCCCCGCCCAACGCGCGCCGGACTTCCTGGCGGGACGTGCGAGCTCGGGCGAACTCCGCTCGAGCTACAAGCTCGGTGCGGCATCCGGCCGCATCGATGCGCTCCTGCCCGAGCGGGTCCGCGATGCCCTGCGACGTGCCCTGCTCCACTTCGATCGACAGATCCCGGGCTTCGCAGGGCCCGAGGGACTGCTCGTGGGGGTCGAGGCCCGGAGCTCCGGCCCGGTTCGCCTCCCGCGGGTGGACGAGACCCGTCGCGCCCTGGGCTTCGCGAACCTCGTTCCCGTCGGCGAAGGAGCAGGCTATGCGGGAGGCATCATGAGTGCCGCCATCGACGGCGCACGTTCCGCGCAGCGCCTGCTCGAGATCGGGGTGTCCTGAGCTGGTGCCCCCTCCCCGCGCCCGGGTCCGGCGCGGGCTCCGGAACCGGGCTGGGATTGCCCGGTACTCATGCCGATAGTGGCTATCATGCGCGCGCGTGAAGGTGCCGCGCATCCAGGCCCGAACGAGAACCCGAAGCCCCGGGAAATCGATGACGATCACTC
>JANQSB010000557.1 GCA_028284295.1 Myxococcota bacterium
GGCGATCCTGATCGCCGAGCGCGTGGGCATTCCCGTGCTCTCGATCGACTACCGGCTGGCGCCCGCGGATCCCTTCCCCGCCGCGATCGAGGATGTCGCAAAGGTCTGGGCCGCGCTGGTCCGGACGCGGCCGGCCGACTCGATGGCGATGGGCGGGAGCTCCGCAGGCGGAGGTCTCGCGTTGGCCGTGACCCACCATCTGAAGAGCCGGGGACAGCCCCTGCCCGGTGCGCTCTTCGCGGGCACCCCCTGGACCGATCTCACGAAGACGGGGGACAGTTTGTACACGAACGAAGGTCTCGACCGGGTGCTGTGGACCTACGACGGCTTCCTGACCGCCGCCGCGGCTCTCTATGCGTCCGGCGCTGATCTCGACGATCCCCGCATCTCCCCGGTCCGGGGCGACTTCCGCGGCTTCCCGCCGGTCCAGCTCGTCACGGGCACCCGGGACCTGCTGCTGAGTGACACGGTTCGTGTCCATCGCAAGCTGCGAGAGGCCGGGGTGAGCGCCGAGCTGAACGTCTACGAGGGCCTCTCGCACGGTGAGTACCTGCTGGTGTGGAATACGCCGGAGTCGCGGCGGGTCTTCGACGAGATGTCGGACTTCCTGGCGGCGCGGCTCGGCCCGGGGCCCGACTCCCCGGGCTCCCCTCTCCCAGGCTCGACCTCCGCGGGTCCCACTTCCCCGGGCGCCTCTTCGACGCGCCCCTAGGTCTGGGGCACTAGGGCTCGGGGGCCCAGACGCCCAGTGTCACGCAGGTGAGAACGACGGCGACGAAGGCGAGGCCGGCGACCGCCCAGACGAGCGGCGCGCGCGGTCGGATCTGGCGTCGGATCGGGAGCTCGAGATACTCGTAGGACACCGCGGTCAGCACCACCGTGAGCACCATGCGAACGCTGTAGAGGGTCCAGTCCCCCCAGTCGACCAGGGTCTCGTCGACCCAACGCTGGATCGGGAAGTGGTAGAGGTAGAGGCCGTAGCTGCGGACGCCGATCCACTGGAAGGGCTTCCAGCCGAAGAGCCAGACCACGGGGCCCCGGTCCTGGATGGCCGCCGCGATGATGAGGGTGTAGACGAGGCCCACCAGCAGGAAGCCGCCGCGGTAGAGCCAGAAGTCGGAGATCTGAGCGGCGAAGGTCCAGTAGGTCGCGACACCGGTGGCCGCGAGACCGAGGATCGCGATGGTGCGTCGGTGCCCGAGGATCTTCTCTCCACCCGGTGTCGTGTAGAGCACGCCCAGCACGACGCCCCACATCACCTCGCCAATGCGGGAGTCGGTGCCGTTGTAGAGCCGGTCGATCTGCCGGAGCACCGAGATGTCGTCGACCTCGCCGATCCAGGGCGCGCCGAAGTAGACGGCCAGCATGCCGGTGACCGCCGCCACGGCGATCGCCCACTCGCTGCGGAAGAGGCGCAGCGCGATCAGGCACACGACGGGAAAGAGCGCGTAGAACTGCTCCTCCACGGAGAGCGACCACAGGTGGGCGATGGGAGAGGGCTCGGGCGGGTTGGGGTAGACCATGGCCGAGAAGCCTTCCCACTCGGGCCCGAAGGCGCGCCTCCAGTTGAAGACGTAGAAGGTCGCTGCCAGGAGGTCGACGTTCAGGCGTCCCTGGGCGTCGTAGCCGGCGTCGGCCGGTACCGTCATCAGCGGCAGCAGGTTCCACGCGATCGCCACGATCGCGATGACGACCATGGCCGCGGGCAGCAGGCGCCGCGCGCGGTTCACCACGAAACGAAGCAGGTCGATGTTCCCGGTCTTCTGCCACTCGAGGACCAGCAGCGAGGTGATGAGAAAGCCCGACAGGGCGAAGAAGCCCGTCATCATGGTGAGGGCGCCGCTGAATCCCATGCCCGCGTGGTAGGAGAGCACTGCGATCGCGAAGGGACCGCGGATCCCGTCCAGCGCGGGAAAGTGGGGCAGTCGGTTGGATCGGTCGGCGCTCGGGCTGGTCGGCATGGGTGGCAGGTTCCGGGGCCCGGGAGGATCGGATCCGCCGGCTAGAGGGGGAGTCGATCCGAGGCGCCAGGGCGCCAACCGTCGCACACGGTCTCTCGGCTGGCGAGTCGCGGCCCGGGCCGCGCACGCCGCCTCAGGGCAGGTCGCTGCGCCGGAAGACCGCGAATCCGAGTGTCGCGCAGAGGCTGCCGAGAGCCACCGGCCAGGCCACCGCGAAGATCAGGTAGGCCTTGCGCCCGAAGGCGTCCAGGATGACGAAGGCGGACGGGCCCAGCAGCACCAGCTCGGGATCGAAGAGCGAGAGCGCTGCGGTGCGAAAGACCTGCAGCGGGTTCACGAGGGCGATCGCGACCACCGTCTCCGCGGGCAGCTGCTCCTGCACCATCACGCCCAGCAGGATCAGGTCGAGGAAGAGCACCAGGAAGAGCCAGACGACGAAGGCCGCGCCCTGGGCGAGGTCGACCGATCGGGCCAGGCTCGAGATCAGCATGCCGATGCCGAGGAAGCACCAGCAGAGGGCGGCGAGCATGGCCGTGTAGATCCCGAAGGTCGCCCAGGGCACCTCGATCTGCTGGAAGGTCGCCCATCCGGAGGCCGCCGCCATCGCGAGAAAGGCGGGCAGGAAGACGACCGCGAAGCGTCCGAGCAGGCGCCCCCAGAACCAGCCGGCAAGCGAGACGGGGAGGGCGAGCAGGTACTCGAAGACGCCGGCTTCCCGATCGCCAGCGACCGATCGGACGGTGGTGATCAGTACGAAGACGGGCAGGATCGCCATGCAGAGCTGGATGTAGGTGACCAGGAGCCGGGAGAGCCCGAGGAAGCCGAGGATGCGCGACTCGGTCAGTCCGAAGCTGAAGAGGAGGACGATGACCCCGCCGAAGACGACCGCGTAGACGGCGAACCAGTGCGCCCGGATCGACTCGGAGAGGTCCAGCGTCGCCACCTGGACCAGGTCGCGAAGCAGCGAGCTTCGCCGCCTGGCGACAGAGGAGCCGGTGCGCCGGCGTGAGGACGCCTCTTCCGGCTCAGCGACGAGCGCTTCTTCGCTCATCTTCCATCTCCCGGACGCGGGCCCAGACCGCGGCGAGGGTCTCGCTTCCGCCCTCCGCGGCCGTCACGAATCCGTAGTCCATGGGCGTGTGGGCGTCGCCGCGGAATCGCGACGCGTGCGCGTCCACCCAGCCTTCGCCCTTCGGGTCCCGGACCCAGAGCTCGGCGATCTCGGGCAGGGCATCCGAGGGGTCGCTGCGCGCTGCCGCGAAGAGCAGCGCGCACCCGAGGTCGTCGAAGCGCTCGGCGGGCGCCTCCGGGAGGAGGCGCAGCTGCGCGGCGGCGTGGCGGTCGCTGATGCTCATGTAGCAGTGCGCGCAGGTGTCCCGGTCCCAGACGATGGGCTCGGGCCCCCGGGCCTGGGGCGAGCACGCGCTCGCGAGGCCCGAAGCCACCAGCGTGAGCAGCAGCACGAGTCGCGATCTTCCGCGGGCTGCGGCCATCAAGCGCGTTCCCGCTCGGGCGTCGGGCTCCCGCCCAGCTGCACGCCTTCGACCAGGCCCGCGTAGCGTGCCAGCATCCCGAAGAAGCGCAGTCGGTCCGGGCCCGCGACGCTGCCGACGAAGACGCGTTCGCCGGTCCGGGCGCGAAAGCCCCAGGCCAGGAGCGCGTCTCGGGCCGAGTCCTCGGCGCGGCTCAGCTCGATGCGACAGGCCAGGCGCTCGTCGAGAGCGCCGGACGCGATGCGCTGGTCGAGCACGATGCGGCCGCGGTCGAGCTCGACCACGCGCTCGACCAGGGCGGCGACCTCGTCGAGGCGGTGGCTGGAGATCACCATGGTGGCGTCCTCGCTGCGCTCGGCCAGCAGCTCGAAGAGCACGCTGCGTGCCGCGGGATCGAGGTTCGCGGCCGGCTCGTCCATGATCAGCACCCGCGTGCCCGGTCGCAGGGCGATGGCGATCAGCAGCTTCTGCTTCTGCCCTCCGGAGAGCTTCGCGAAGGCGCGGCGGCGGAGCGGCGGGATCTCGAGGCCCAGGCGCGCGGCGTCGTTCTCGATGGCTGCAGAGTCGGCGCCACACAGGCGGGAGGCGAAGCGCAGCAGCTGGCCCACGGGCATCCGCAAGGGCGGCGGCAGCTGGGGGACGAAGCCGACCTCGCCGAGGATGCGGGTCCGGTCCCGCCGCGGTGAGCGCCCCAGGATCTCGACGACGCCGTCACATCGGTACTGGCCCAACAGGCAGCGGATCAAGGTCGTCTTGCCGGCTCCGTTCGGTCCCACCAGGGCGATGCGTTGGCCCGCCGGAAGCTCCAGGCCGAGCCCCTCGAGCACCGGGACGCCCTGGAAGGACTTCGAGAGTCCGTCGATCTGGATCGCCGCGCGACTCACAGTAGTGCGTCCAGTCCCTTGACCTCGTAGCGCAGGGACTCGGTCGGGCAGGCGTCCACGCACAGGCCGCAGCGGGTGCAGTCCGGTCCCACGTCCATGCGCACGTCGGTGGCGCGGCCGCGGATGGTCAGGTCCAGCACGTGGGGAACCTCGCACACCTTGCGGCACTCGCCCTCGTGCGCACAGGCGTCGAGTTGGTAGACCACACGCCAGGGGGCGGCGACGCCGATCGCGCCATAGGTGAGCCCGATGGGGCAGAGGTAGCGGCACCAGGCCCGCCGCGCGTAGACCACCTCGAAGACGAGCAGCAGCAGCACCCAGGCGAGAGCCAGGCTCGGCCCGTAGACCACCGCGCGGCTCAGGATCCCGATCGGGTTCAGGGTGAGGAAGAGGGTGTGTCCCGTGACGAGAGCGAGGGCGGCGAACACGACCCACAGGACGACCCGCACGCCCCGGTGCAACGGGTGGTCCTGCACGATCCCGCGCGCGGCCAGCCAGCTGTGGAGCGATTCGGCCCACTCCGCCAGCAGATGATAGGGGCAGACCCAGGAGCAGTAGGCCCGTCCTCCGACCAGAGCCCAGAGCAGCGACACGGTGACGAGGCCGATCACCAGGTTCACGGCCACGTGTTTCTGGGCCAGCATCACGAGGAAGCTCGAATACACGTCGGCCAGGTGGAAGCCGACGACTCGCGAGGCGGTGAGCGAGCCTTCGACCAGCTGGACGTCCACCCAGTAGGACAGGGTGAAGAGCAGGTTCACACCGATCAACACCGCCCAGCGACGGTTGCGCCAGGTGTGGACCTTCGGCCGCGACGCGAGCTCTTCGATCAGGCGCGCCACCTCCATCCCCTTGCCCCGCTTGCGCCCGTGGGCGATCTCGGCGGCGTCGCTCCGGGGGCCGGGCTTCTGTGGCGCACGCCCGAGCATGGTGGCGACGTCTCCCAGGAAGCTCATGCCGGTCGCCTCGGATCCTGCCATTGGACGCGCGCCTCGACGACGATGCAGGACGGCTCTTCGGGACAGATCATCTCGCAGACGCCGCAGCCCACGCAGTCCTCCCCGACCACCGGCGTCCGCCGCGGGTCGTCGTCGGCTGCACCGGGAAGCGGCTCGAGGCGCAGTGCGCGATCTCCGATCGGACACTCGCGTACGCACAGGTCGCAGAGCGGCAGGTCGTAGGGGTACTCGCGAACGGGGATGGCTTCCCAGCGATCGATCGACGGGTAGCGGAGGCGACCGGCGAAGTCCTCTCCTCGCGCGACGCCGCGGAAGCCCTCCCCGCGACGCGCCCGGCAGGCGTCGGGTCGCACGACACGGGCCAGCCCGCAGCGCACCTCCTCCTTGGTCTTGAGGTCGTGGGAGAGGGCGCCGGTGGGACAGGCGAGGATGCAGGACAGGGCGTCGCACGAGAAGTCGCAGGCCTGGGCGCGCGCGTCGATGAAGGGCACTCCGACGCCGAATCCCTCGTCGAGGTCTGCGAGCTCGATCGCCTCGACGGGGCAGACCTGGACGCACTGACCGCACTTGATGCAGGCGCCCAGGAAGCGCGCTTCGTCGAGCGCTCCGGGCGGGCGCAGGCGCGCCCGGGCCCGTCGCGCCCAGGGCAGGAAGGCCAGGGGCTGGAGCAGCAGCAGCACGGCCCCGATCAGTCCGGCACGCAGGATGCTGCGCCGGCGCTGCTCCTGGCGGCTCAGGCGCTTGCGCGGCTTCCGCTTGCGGGGTCTGGCGTCGGAGGGGCTCACGGCCCGCTCGCCCGGGCGGTGAAGCGGGGCGCATCGTCGCGAACGACCAGGGTCGGCTCGCTGAACGGAGCCAGCCGGTCGAGGAAGTCGATCGCCTCGAAGAGCAGGGAGCTGCGAAAGAACTCGGTCTTCGGGATCTCCTGCCAGATGCGGTCCGAGTACGAGAAGAGCTCGTACGGGGTGTCGCCGCGACCGTCCTGGTCGCGGTCGAATCCCTGGTAGTCGTCCCAGTGGTTCTGCCGCCAGGTGTTGCGCGTGGCGCTGCCCCCGCCGCGCACCGCGACCTGGGTGAAGTTGCCGAGGAAGTCGTTGCCGACGAAGACATTGCCGTGCCAGTCGTTGTGGAAGACGATGCCGACGCCGTTGAAGGCGAGGAGGTTCCTCTCGAAGCGGTTCTCGGAATCCGGCTGGTAGGGCGATACGTCCAGGTAGATCCCCTTCGCACAGTAGAGGATGGTGTTGTCCGCCAGCAGGACGTTGCTGGTCTCCTTGAATCCGATTCCCATCCCCGTCGCGCCGAGCGAACCCAGGATGACGTTGCCGCGCAGCTCGACTCCGTCGCTGTACATCAGGAAGACTCCCACCATGTTGGCCTCGTAGTGGTTGTCCTCGACCCGGTTGTATTCGGAGTACATGAAGTGGAGCGCGTAGCGGCTCCCTTCGACCCGGTTTCCCCGGATCGTGTTGTGCCCCGAGTACCACACCACCACGTCCCGGACGTCGTGGATGCGATTGTCGACGATCTCGTTCTCGCGGCTGTACCAGAGGCGGATCCCATCGCCGCGAACGCCCATCTTCGCGTCCTTCGAGCGGATCCGGTTCCCGCGGATCCGGTTCCCGTTCGCCTGCTGCAGATCGACGCCGAAGAGACAGTCCACGATGACGTTGTCTTCGATCCGGTTTCCGTCGCCGCGCACCTGCACGCCCGCGTCCAGGGTGTCGTGGTTGGATCCGGAGCCGCGCAGGGTGAGTCCGCGCAGGGTGGTGTCGTGGGTGAGGATCACGACTACCGATCCGCGTCCGCCCGCATCGATGCTGACCTGGCCTTCTCCTTCGATGCGGATGGGGCGGTGGATCTCGACCGGGCCGGCATAGAGGCCGGGCGGCGGTCGCAGGGTCCCTCCGGAGGGAGTCGCGTCGACCAGCGGCTGGAACGGGGTCAGCGCGGTCGCGCCGGAGGCCGCCAGGATCCCTGCCGCAGCGAGGCACGCGACGCCCAGGAGCTTCCGCGCGTGGCGCCGACGCCTCACGGCTTCAAGCTCCGCTCGCGGACCCACCGCCCCCCGCGTCGCGCAGGTCCTTGCGCCGGATCAGCAGCGCCAGAGCGAGGCTCAGCGCCGATCCGACCGAGAGGGCCATTCCGTAGTGGGGGTACGCGAAGGTGCTGAACTGGGCGACCTTGCCTTCGCCGAGAACGGTCGGCATGAAGGGCTTCACGGCGAAGGCGGCCCAGTCGTCCAGGTTGTGGCCGAACCAGTAGAGCCAGAAGCTGAAGTCGGCCAGGAAGGCCACGGGCGCCAGGATCCCCGGGATCATCAGCGCCCACCAGAGCGGTCCGCGATAGAAGAGCACGGCGATCAGCATGAGGCCGAACGCCGTGAACAGCCAGGGTGCCGCTGCGAACTCGAGCTTCGCACCTTCCTCGATCGGCTTCATGCCGATGTAGTGGTTGATGGTGTTCATCTCGTGCACGCAGTCGAGGCCTTCTTCTTCTTCGACCTCGTCGTTCTCACGCGCCCGACAGCCGTTGGCGACGCCCGTCCAGTGCATGTGGATGCGCACACCGTCCGGGAAGGTGTGCTCGGGATAGTTGGGCGCCTTGAGCGACACCCACCACATCGGAGCGAAGAAGGCGGCGACCATCAGGGCCAGCCCCGCACCGGTCAGCGCGCGGAAGAGCCCGGTCCTTTCGCCACCGCTCCTCGAGGCCATCTCGTCGACCGCCTACCTGCCGGCCTGGCGCTGGGGCCACTGGAGGCGGGACATGTAGTCCACGACCGCGTCGAGGTCCTCGGGAGTGAAGTCCTGGACGACCTTGACCATGTCCGGATTGGCGTTGCGGCGCCGGCCCGTCTGGATGTCCTCGATCTGGCGCAGCATGTACTTGTAGTGCTGGCCCGCCAGCACCGGGTAGAACTTCTTCTCGTCACCCTCGCCGTACTGGCCGTGGCACGAGACGCAGTGGTCGTCGTAGAGCTTCTTGCCGCGCGCGAGGTCCTTGCCCGAGCCCTTCCCGTTGTCGGTGGGAATCGGCAGGGTCTGGATGTAGGCAGACACGTCGGCGAGCTCCTGCGGATCGATCAGCGTGATCGCGAACGGGTACATGATGGGGTTGTCGCGAAGGCCGCCGCG
This sequence comes from Myxococcota bacterium, assembly GCA_028284295.1. Lineage (GTDB taxonomy): Bacteria > Myxococcota_A > UBA9160 > UBA9160 > UBA4427 > JAJDAN01. The sequence goes on from JANQSB010000557.1 coordinate 8,435, forward strand.
GATGTCCGCGATCTGCTTGATCAGCACCGTCGAGTGCTGCCCGGCCAGCTGCGGAAAGGTGCCGTCGGGACGCCCCGCGCCGCTCGGCAGATGGCAGGCCGAGCAGATCTCGTAGGCCTCCTCGCCGTTCTCCACGTCTCCCTTCAGGTCGAGGGCCTCCATCTTCTCGCCGGCCTCGGCGTTCCAGACGTAGTCGTCGGACTCGATGCCCGCGGCCTTGGGGGCCGGCCCCTGGGCGCCTGCGGGAGCCGCGAGGAGAAGGCTGGCGCCGGCCAGTGCGAGGATCCGGATACCGTTCATCTTCGTTGCTCCTTTCACGCCGCTCAGGGGGTCAGGCTCGCCAGATACTCTGCGAGGATCTTCATCTCCTCGTCGTCGACCAGGTACATGATGCCCTTCATGGCCGCGGTATGGCCGTTCGAGCGGGCGCCGCTCTTGATGTCCTGCATCTGCTGTAGCGCGTAGTCCGCATTCTGGCCGGCCAGCTTCGGGTAGACGGGCAGGATCGGGGTCTTGGCGTCGGGCCCATGACAGGCGATGCAGGTGCGCTCCCGGTAGAGCGCGGCGCCATCCGGGGTCTGGGCCGTGGACGGAGCGGCCAGGGCCAGTCCGAGGACCGGGATCCAGGCGCAGATCGATCGTCGCATGCTTCGTCTCCTTCGATGGAGGAGCGGGCGGATGCCCCGGCCGGCGGCCCGACCGGAGCACGGGTCGGCTCGTCCTACTTCGATTCCGTGGCGCCGTGCTGCTCGAGGTAGGTCTTCGCGCGCAAGCCGATGTCGGCGGCCTTCACCTGGTACTGCCACCACTGTCCCGCCCAGAGCGTCGCGCTGTGCCAGTTCCCGGCGGCGGCCTGCTCTTCGGCCTTCTTCTTCGGCTCGGCGGCACGCCCGAGCTGGTCCGTCGCGTCCTCGACCAACGCCACCACCTCCGGGTAGTCCTTGTAGTTGTGGCTGGTGATGAAGGCGACCACCCCGTCGATCACCTTCTGGGTGGCGACGTTGGTGGCGACCTGCTTCTCGTAGTCCGCCTGGCTGTACTCCTCCTTCGGCATCAGCTCGCCCACCTTGGCCTTGTAGCCGGTCGGCTTGACGAGCAGGTAGCCCTCCATCTCCAGGTGCAGGGCCGAGCAGAACTCGGTGCAGTAGTAGGGGAACACGCCCGGTGTGTCGGCCACGAACTTCACGGTGGCTGTCTTGCCCGGCTCGAAGGACGCGTTCACGTTGTACTTGCTGATCGTGAAGCCGTGCGTCTGGTCCTCGGCCCGCTCGAGGTTGGTGAGGTGGATGATCACCTCGTCGCCTTCTTCGACCTCGATGATCTCGGGCGTGATGTGCGAGCGGATCAGCGTGCCGAAGACCTCGACCTTCTTGCCGTTGCGGACCGTCTTCTCCTCGCCCGCGCGAGTCTTGTAGGGCGAACGCTCCCCGGTGCGCGTGTTGGTACCCGACTTGTAGCGGACGATCGGCTTGAGGAGGCGCGCCTCGATGGCGACCGCGTAGTGCGGCTCGCCGAGCGGGAGCGCCATGTCGTAGAGGAGCTCCATCTTGTCGCCGGCGATGTCCACCAGCTGGTGGTTCTGGGGATGGAGCGGGCCGACGGGATTGAAGCGATCGATGGCCAGCTTGTTGAGCGACACGAGGTACTTGCCCCGAGGCTTCACGGTGTCGCCGTGCATCGTCATGAGGTGGCCGATGTTGTAGTGGATGGGCAGCCGGTCGAGCAGTTTGCCCGTCCGGTAGTTCCAGCGCGCCACCATCGAGTCGACGTAGAGCGAGGTGTAGGCGACGCCGTCCACGGCATCGAACTGGGTGTGCAGCGGTCCGAGGCCCAACGGGACCTGGGTCTCGAGCACCGTCTCGAGGCCGATGATCGGCAGCCCGTAGGGGTCCTTGTCGGCGAAGTTCTTGTCCCGGATCGCCTTCTGGATCTTCTCCCAACTGAACACGTAGGTGTGGCTGTCGAGCTTGCCCGAGATCACCATGTACTCGCCGTCCGGCGTGACGTCGATGCCGTGGGGGCTCTTGGGCTCCGGGATGAGGAAGACGAGGCCCTCCTTGATGGCCGTGTCCATCATGATCACGGGGTGGCCGTTGATCTTCTCGACCTTGCCCGCGGCCGCGACCTGGGCGGCCTTCTTCCAGTTGATCACGTGCAGGTAGTCGGTGTCCTTGGCCGAGCAGCCCGCCTCGAAGGGGGGGCGTCCGCGCTCGATTCCGCCGACGTAGCGCTCGCTGCAGAACGAGTTGGTGAACGACCAGCCCGAGCTCGCCAGCTTGCCGAAGTCCGACAGGTCCTGACCGTAGGGGGGCAGCTCGAGCGAGAAGGACTCCTCGGGCACCAGCCGGCCCTTCTCCCGGTCGAACTTCCAGTAGGTGACGCCGCCGCGGTAGTCCTCGTTGAAGCGCTCGAGGGGCGCGTACGCGCCACCGAGCGGTGCGGCCAGCTGGGCGGCCTCGATCACGTACTCGGTGTTCTCGCTGACGAACGCACCCCCGTGCTCGTTCTGGAAGATCGGGTTGACGACGATCTGTTTGGTCTCGAAGTCCTTCAGGTCGATCACGGCGAGGCGGGGGTTCGCCTTGTCGTTGATGAAGAGGAACTCGCCGTCGTAATCGCCATCGGTCTCGGAGATCGCCGGATGGTGGGTGTCCCCCCAGGTGATGTCCCGACCGTCGATCCGTCCCTGGTCGAGGACTGCCTTGGACTCCTCCTCGAAGCCGTAGCCCTGCCACGGCTCGGGGTTGAAGACCGCGATGTACTTGAGGATGCGCATGGACGGGATGCCGTACACGATGACCATCCCGCTCTGCCCGCCGGACGAGAAGGCAATGAACTCGTCACGCTTGCCGGTGGGCACGTAGGTCTTGGCGGCGGCGAGCACGTCCTTCTGCTCGAGACCGCGTCGCTTGATCACCTGCTGCAGGTTCTCGCGCGACCAGGCAGAGGGCGCGACGAGCAGGGCGATGAGCAGAACGAGAAGGAAGCGCCCTCCCAGGCGTCCGGGAGCAGCGGGGTTCGGGGCAGGAGTCGAGGTCTTCGGGCAATGGGCCATGTGAAGCTTTCCTCCGGTGGGGGCGAGCCCGTCCGCCAAAGCCCGCCCAGGCGGGAAAATGCAAGCACAGTGCCACTCGCCGCCCGGCGCCCCGGCTGCCACTTCGCCTTCCCGCGCGGGAGCTTCCAGAGGTGTGGGGGATATCCTTCGGATCGCGGCTGGGGCGCCTGGGGTCGCCGAGGGAGGCCGACGAGCGCGCCTGGGGCGATACGCATCAGCCGAGCGACGCTCGTCTCGCGTGGCGGGGCAGCTAGTCTCCCCCGCGAGCTCTGGAGGCGGATTGAGGCGCGCCCTGATCGTCAGTCTGGTGGTCCTGCTCGGTGTGGTGGCGGGGTCGGGCGCCTTCACCTTCGTGTACGCCGAGGGCGCCTCCTACCTGCGCGATGACGCGGAGGCCTGCGGGAACTGTCACGTCATGGACGAGCAGCTTCGGGCCTGGGGGCGCGGCTCGCACCGGGTCGCGGCGGTGTGCAACGACTGCCACGCGCCCCACGACTCGCTCTTCGCCAAGCTCGCGGTCAAGGCCCTGAACGGCTTCAACCACAGCTGGGCCTTCACGACCGGAAGCTACCCGGAGGTGCTCCGGATCACGCCGCTCAACCGCCGCGTGACCGAGTCCGCCTGCCGGCACTGCCACGGGGCCGTGGTCTCGGTGATCGAGCCGCACGCGGCCGGAACGGATTCGGGGTCGGAGGAGCTGGCCTGCATCCGATGTCACGAGGAGGTGGGACATCCATGAGTCGTTCTCGCAAGACGCGAGAGGGGGCGCGGGAGCAGGGGCTCTCGACTGCCGGTCTGGTGCTGCTGCTCCTCGTGGCAGCGGTCGCTGCCTTCGCGGTGCTCGGCTTGTTCGCGAACATCTCCGAACGCAAGGAGGAGGCGCGGGTCTCGCCCGCACAGGTCGTCGCTCTCGACGAGAGCAGCGTCGACCCGGCCGTCTGGGGTCGCAACTTCCCTCATCAGTACGACCAGTACCTCAAGACCGTCGACATGGAGCGCACGGGCTTCGGGGGGAGCGAGGCCGTGCCGCGGGATCCCTCCGACGTCGACCCACGTCTCTTCACGAGCCGCTCGAAGCTCGATCGCATTCCGCAGCTGGTCCGGATGTGGGCCGGCTACGCGTTCTCCAAGGACTACCGGGAGAAGCGCGGCCACGCCTACATGCTGGAAGACCAGATGCTCACCGAGCGGCAACGGGTCGTGCAGCAGCCGGGCACCTGTCTGCACTGCCACGCCTCCACGGTCGCCGCCATGCGGAAGCTGGGCGACGGAGACCTCGTCCGGGGCTTCGAGGCCCTGAACGCCATGAAGTACCAGGAATCGGCCACGCACGTGGACGGACCCATCGCCTGCATCGACTGCCACGACCCGCAGACCCTGGAGCTGCGGATCACCCGTCCGGCCTTTCTCGAGGGCATCGCTGCCTGGAAGGCGTCCCAGGGTGTCGTCGACTACGACCCCAACACCATGGCCACGCGTCAGGAGATGCGCAGCTACGTCTGTGGCCAGTGCCACGTCGAGTACTACTTCAGCAAGGGGGATCGGCGCCTCGTGTTCCCCTGGGCCGAGGGGCTCGGGGCCGAGGACGCGCTGGCCTACTTCGACGAGATCGGCTTCTCGGACTGGACCCACGCGGAGACCGGAGCGCCCATGCTCAAGGCCCAGCACCCGGAGTTCGAGACCTGGTCCCAGGGAGTCCACGCCCGCAGCGGTGTGAGCTGCGCCGACTGCCACATGCCCTACGTCCGGGTCGGAGCGCGAAAGGTCTCGAACCACCAGGTCCGCAGCCCGATGCTCCAGATCAACGAGTCCTGCCAGGGCTGTCATCGCTTCCCGGAAGACGAGATCCGCCCTCGTGTCGAGGAGATCCAGGCGAGACACAAGCACCTCACCGAGGTGGCCCTCGACGCGCTCGTCGACCTGATCGACGACATCCAGGCGGCCGCGAAGGCGGGCGCTCCGGAGGCGAAGCTCGAGGCGGCCCGGGGCTGGCAGCGCCGGGCGAGCTTCCTGGTCGACTGGGTGGACGCGGAGAACTCCACCGGATTCCACGCGCCGCAGGAGGGTGCGCGCATCCTCGGCGAGTCGATCGACGCGTCGCGGCGGGGTCAGCTCGCGTTGCGCGAGCGGCTCGCGGGGTCGTGAAGGGTGGCCGCTCGGCCCGTCACGGCGCGGGCCGGGAGGCGAGCCAGGCCTCCACCTCGTCGATGTCGCGCACCACCTCGACGGAGATGCCATGGCTCTCCGAGAAGGCGGCGAACATCCGTCCCAGGCCGTAGTGGAACGCGTCGCCCGCCACGATCGCACAGCGACCGGAGAGGACGGCGTCGTGTCCCGCGATGAAGTCCGCGATGCCGCGGAGCTCCCGGGCACTGCGCCTCTCGGTCGACTCCCGGATGTCGAAGACCACGTCCCAGCGGCGCTCGGAGTCGCGACGGGCGACCTCGGCGATCGCCTCGCTGAGGGTGTCGATGCCGCCGGGGTAGTCGACGTCGCCGCGGGTGACGAACCAGAGAACGTCGTCGCGGATCTCGTAGTCGAGCGCCACGCCGGGCCAGCCTAGCAGGCGCCGGGCTCCGGACTCTGGACCGGGGTCAGACTTCGGCGCCGTAGGGGGGTGCGGGGTCGTACTCCATCGCCCGTTGCGTCGCCCGTGCGTGGGGGACCCCCCAGACCTGGCCCACCAGCCACAGGGACATGTCGATGCCCGCCGACACACCGGCCGCCGTCACGACCTTCCCGTCCCTCACGTAGCGGACGCTTTCCAGGACTTCGGCTTGCGGGGCCCGCTCCCGAAGGGCCTCGACGAAGCCCCAGTGGGTCGTGATGCGGAGGCCGTCGACGAGACCCGCGCCATGCAGCACCAGCGACCCGGTGCACACGCTGGTGATCCACTCGCAGCGCGGCGCGACCCGGGCGAGCCAGTCCGTCACTGCCGGATTGTCGACCTCCTTGCGCGTTCCGATTCCGCCGGGAACGAGGACGACGTCCAGCTCGGGTGCGTTCTCGAAGTCGTGGTCGGGCAGGACGCGCAGGCCGTGGAAGCAGCGCACCGGGTCGCTGCGCTCGGCGATCGTGACCACGTTCGCATTCTCCAGGCCCGCCGTCGCCATTCCGAACACCTCGTAGGGGCCGGCCCAGTCGAGCTCTTCGGCGTTCTCGAAGAGCAGGATTCCGACGCAGTAGGGTCGATCGCTCATCGCTCGTCTCCTCGTCTCGTGTCCGGCTCCGTGCCGGGTGGTCGGGATGTCCGGGGACCCGGACCGCGGAAGCGCTGGCGGTACTCGCGGGGCGCGACCCCGAGGTTGCGCAGGAAGCTGCGTCGCAGCGTCTCCGCCGTGCCGAAGCCGCACGAGTCCGCAACGGCTTCGATCGGCTCTTCGGATTCTTCGAGTCGCCGGCGCGCCGCCTCGACGCGCACCTGCTCGACCCAGCGGGCGGGCGTGGCGCCCACCTCGCGCTGGAACACCCGCGCGAAGTTGCGCGGACTCATGCCGCTGCGCGCGGCCAGCACCTCGACGGAGAGCTTCTCCCCGGGGTTCTCGACGATCCAGCCCTGGAGCTCGCGGAGGGGCCTCTGCTCGGCGAGCTGCGATTGCAGCGGCGCGCTGAACTGGGACTGTCCGCCCGCGCGCTTGAGGAAGACGACCAGATGCTGGGCAACGGCCAGGGCGAGGTCCCGTCCGAGATCCTCCTCCACCAGCGCGAGTGCCAGGTCCATGCCCGCACAGACTCCGGCCGAGGTATAGACGTTGCCGTCGCGCACGAAGATCGGGTCGGGCTCGACCCGGATTCGCGGAAACAGGCGCGCCAGCTCGCTGCAGCTGCGCCAATGGGTGGTCGCGCGCCGGCCGTCGAGGAGTCCCGCCCGGGCGAGCAGGAAGGCGCCGCTGCAGACCGAGGCCACGCGTCGGGCGCGGGGCGCCTCTCGGGTGATCCACTGCGTGAGCGCGCCGTCCTGCAGTGCCGCCTCGGTGCCGCGGCCACCGGCGACGATCAGGGTGTCGACCGGCGGCCGGGCCGGATCATCGGCCGCGCGAGTGCCGATCTCGAGCCCCGAGGACGTCTGCACGGGCCCGGGGGTGGTCGAGACCACTTCCAGGGAGTAGGGCGCCGGCAGTTCGGGAGACCTCTCGGCGAGCTGATGGTTCGCGGTCGAGAAGACCTCCAGGGGGCCGGTGATGTCCAGGACCTGGCCTCCCGGGAAGGTCGCGACCACGACGTGCCGCTGCGGGGTGGGGCTCGGCATGCCCACAGCATCGGCGGAGTCCGGTCTGGCAGCAATGACAGATATCCAATGAATTCAGCCAAACCGGTGAAGGTGCGGATTCAGGGGTGGAAGCTTTTTATACGATCGAATAAAGTACTGACCGAGACAGAGCCGTGCCCCGTCCTTGCCAGGGATTCCCAGGAGAGCCTCGTGACCGACTACGACGTGATCATCAGTGGCTACGGGCCGACCGGCGCGGCCGCCGCCAACCTGCTCGGTCAGCGCGGCCTCCGGGTGCTCGTGGTGGAGCCGAGCCCGGACATCTACGACATCCCCCGAGCCGTCCACTTCGATGGCGAGGTGATGCGCATCTTCCAGTCGCTCGGCCTGTCGGACGAGATCCGCGCCGTCTCCGGCACCGCCCAGCACCTGGCCTTCGTGAACGCCTTCGGCTGGACCCTCCAATCGGTCGACGTCACCCACGTCCCGCAGAACCACGGGTGGCCGGTGGGCAACTTCTTCAATCAGCCGATGCTCGAGCGCCACCTGCGCGACGGCGCTGGCCGCTTCTCCAACGTGGAGGTGCGTCTCGGCTGGCAGCTCGACGGCTTCACCGAGGAGCCGGATGCGCTGTCGGTTCGGATCTCGCCCGCGCAAGAGGTCGGGTCCGGTCGGACCGTCCGCGCTTCCTTTCTCCTGGGTTGCGACGGTGCCAGCAGCCCGACCCGTCGCGAGTGCGGTGTCGACCTCGAAGACCTCGACTGCCACGAGCCCTGGCTGGTGTGCGACTGGGTGCTCGAGGACGGGGTCGAGTTCCGCCGCAACGCGATGCAGATCTGCGACCCGCGTCGTCCGACGACCCTGGTGCCCTGCGAAGGCCAGCACATCCGCTGGGAGTTCATGCTGATGCCCGGGGACGACCCCGACCATCTGGAGGACGAGGCCACCGCTCGCAGGATGATGGCGCCCCACGTCGGGCGCTTGTCGCCGCAGCTCTCCCCCGACCAGGGCAAGCTGATCCGCAGCAAGGTCTACACCTTCCACTCGCTGGTCGCGCGCGAGTTCCGGGTCGGTCGCGCCTTCCTGCTGGGAGACGCGGCCCACCAGACGCCGCCCTTCCTGGGCCAGGGCCTGTGTGCCGGAATCCGCGACGCCTTCAACCTCTGCTGGAAGCTCGCGGGAGTCGTCGAGGGGCGCTTCGATCCGGCGCTGCTCGACACCTACTCGTCCGAGCGCCGCCCGCACGCATTGCGGGTGGTTCGCGACGCCGTGCGAACCGGTGCGATCATCCAGACCACCAGCTGGCGCAAGGCCCTGACCCGCGACCTCGGTCTCCTGGCCAGTCGTGTGGTGCCGAGTCTCGCGCCCCAGCTGGGCTGGGCGCCCCGCTGGCCGCTGGGCGCCGGCCTGTGGGAGCCGGACTCCGCACCGGACTGGGAGTCCAGTCACGGGCACAACCTCCACCAGCCCTGGGTGGAGACCAACGCCTCGGCCCGCGTCCGGCTGGACACCCTGCTCGGTGACGGCTTCGTGCTGCTGGGGCTCGGGGTCGACCCGAAGGCGCTGCTCGACGAGGCCGGGCGGCGCGCCCTCGATGCCCTCGGCGCACGCTGTCTCTACGCGAGTCTGTCGCCAGACCGGGGTGGCGATCTGATCGACGTGGACGGCGGCCTGGCCGCGTGGGCAGACGAGTACGGACCCGCGCGGGTGGTGCTGCTGCGACCGGACCGCCAGGTGTACGGCGCCTACGACGCGGCTTCCGATACGGAGCTGGCGAGCCAGGTCTCGGCGGCACTCGGGCGCCTCCTGGCCCGCGTCGCGAACTGATTCCGGTCGGCCGCACTCCTCTCCGGGCAGGCTCAGTCCAGGTCGATCTCCACCTCGTCGGCTTCCTCGAGAAGCGTCGGGTCGTCGGCATCTTCGTCGCTCACCTCGACGGGGTCGCCCAGCGAGACGTCTCCGGGAACGCGGAAGAACTCCTCCTCGCTGCGTTCGAAGCCGGAATCGTCGAAGTAGCGCGTGGTCGGGCCGAGCGGGACCTCCAGTCCCAGGACCTCGAGGAGAGGCTCTGCACGATCGAGCCCGGTAACCGGGCCTCGCAGCGAGACATCGCCTCTGTCGTCCTCGCGCTCCAACCGGATCGCGCGCGCCGTTCCCGGGCCGGTCGCGATGGCCCGCAGGTCCACGAAGTCTCCCGGGCGCAGATCCGAGAAGCGGAAGTTCGGGTCCCGGTCCCGCTTGTCGTCGAGTACCGCGTTCGCGCCGACCTGCACGGAGACGCCCAGCAGATCGAGGGAGCGCGGTACGAGAGACAGGTCGCGAATCGCCCCGCGGATGCGGACCCGGGGCTCGTCGAGCTCCGGGGCATCGTCTCCCTTCCCCTGCACGCGGCTCGCCCGCAGGATGCCGCCCTCGAGGACGCCTTCGACCTCGACTCGGACGCCGTCCGCGAGGACCAGGGACGGCGGGACGAGCCGCGCCGACGAGGCATCGACGACCACTCCGGACACCACGAAGTCGGCGTCGGAGAAGTAGCGCTGCACGAATCCCTCGAGCTCGACGTCCTGCAGGTTGGCGATCCCGAGTCCTTCGTCCTCGTACTCGATCACCCGAGCGTCCAGCTCGAGGCCGTTCAGCCGCAGCAGGCCGCTCACCTCGACCAGGTCGCTGTCCTGGAGGCTTCCCGGCGTGCCCCCCTCGAAGCGCGTCGCGAGGCTGTACCGCACCGTGACGTCGCCCAGGTCGAAGATGCCGCCGCCGTTCGTGTCCTGGACGAGGTTCTCGACGCGACCGCGAAGCTCGGCTCCCGGAATCGCCGGGAAGAGTCCGCGAAGTGCGATGCGCGTGGCGAAGATCGCGCCGCTTCCGTCGGTCAGTCCGCTCACCTCGACGACCTGGCCCTGGGCCAGGGAGTCGAAGGAAGCTCCATCGCCGAAGCGGGTCAGCTCGGCGTCCACGATCACGTTGCGGTTCAGGACGACCAGGCGTTTGCGGGTGCCCTCAGGGTTCAGGTCCACCGGGTCCTCCCGGATCGGCCCTTCGAGCGAGTCGTCGAAGACCACGGAGCGGGCGATCCCCGACCGGCCGTCCTCCGACAGGTCGCCCTGCACGCGCACCACCATCCCGACCCGCAGCTCCGAGGCGCTGCCGGCCCGGCCGTCGATCTCGATCTCGGCCCCGTCGACCTCCCACTCGACCTCGTTCACGAAGATGCTGCCGAACGAGGTGATGGGGCCCTGGCTGATGCCGGAGCCGCTCATGCCGCCGTTGGCGGCGAGGCTCCCGCCGCCGTCGCACCCGAGCACCAGGCCCAGGAGCGCGAGACACGCCGCTCCGATCCGATTCCGTTGGCGTTCATTCCGGCTCATCGTCTTCCCCGCTCGTCTCCTGGAAGTAGTAGATGCCCACCATGGCCCGGCTGCGTGCCTTCGAGGCTTCCGCCGGCTCCTCGTCGGTGGGGCCCGAGTGCGGGCGCGCGACGTCGCGGTCGTGCGCCCCCATCTCGGCATCGAGTGATTCGAGGAGCTCCTGGGCGCGCGCCCGAACCAGCGCCTGCAGCTCGTCGAGGTAGCCGCGTGGCAGGTTGTCGTAGGCGACCTTGCGCTGGTAGAAGGGCCGCTCCTCGGGTCGGTCGAGGTTGTGCTCGATGGCTGCAACCAGGTCCGAGACGTCGGTGCCGAGGATGGCCAGCTTCTCCGCCTCGTCGGCCTGCGGGATGTAGGCCCGCTCGAGGAGATGGACGCGACCGTCGTCCAGCGTCTCGGCCGTGCCGACGCGGAGCAGCTCGTCGAGGACCGCGCGCGGGGTGACGTCCGCACCGTGATCGCGAACCAGCGAGCTGAAGCTCGGACCTTCGTCGGACTCGAAGGGGAGCGAGAGCGGCCGTCCCCCGGCGTCGGAGTAGCCCGGCTCCTGGACCCAGGCCGTCACGACCCGGGCGGCCCGGTTGATCCGCCGCCGCGACACCGCCGCCTCTTCGCCGGGCTCGGCCTCGAGGACGCGCTTGGCCTCCTTGCGCGTGAGACCGGTGAGGACCGAGAGTCTGGAGATGCTGGGCTTGCGTCCGGGCACGGCGAAGTCGTCCCGGGCGACCTCGACGTAGGCTCGCTTGACGAGCTCGGAGAACTGTCCGAACGCCATGCCACGCCGGAGCGCGAGCCGGACCAGGGGCCGCAGGGCCATGGCGACCGCGCGCGACAGCGCACTCCGCTCGTTCTCGCTCATCGGTGGCGTGCCCGGACGACGGGCCGGGGTCGAAATGACCCGATTCGTGGAAAGCTCGTAAGCTGCCTTCCAAAAAGCACTTTTCGGCCGTAGGCTCCCGCCGCCATCCAAAAATTGTATTGCATCGGGATTCGTAATGGTAGAATTTTCCCAATTCACTGGAACCCCGATCCACCTCCCGAGGTCCCCCATGCCCGTTGCTGCTCGTCTACCGATCTCCTTCCTGTTCCTGATCGCCCTGCTGCTGGGATGCGGCGGCGGCGGGGGAGGCGGCGGCGGTGCCGCCAGTGGCGGGACGGGTGCCGCGAGCGTCTTCCTGACCGATTACCCGAACCCGGACTTCGACGAGATCCTGGTCACCATCGAGGCCGTCGAGCTGCTCGGGAAATCGGGGCCGGTGACGATCTGGGAGGGTCGGGAGGTCGTCGACCTCACCGAGCTCGAGAAGTTCTCCGACATGTTCGTCTATGCGCCGGAGGTCCCGGTCGGGACCTACAGCAAGATCCGCCTGCGGGTTCCGAAGATCGAGCTCCTCAACGACGGACGAGAGGCGTGTCGGGTCGACGCGCCGGCCAACGGGCGTCTCGATCTGCTGCCGCAGGGACCGTTCGAGATCCGGCAGGGCATCACCGTCATGATCGAGATCGACATGGATGCCAACAAGTCGGTCCACGTCGTTCGCCGCGGCAACTCCGACATCTGCAACTTCCGCCCGGTCGTGATCGTGACCATCAAGGAGACGCTGTCGCCCGACAAGCTGGCGCGCGTCCACGGTGAGGTGACCGAGCTCTTCGACGACGGAGGCTTCGAGCTGTGCTCGACGCGCTTCGTGGCGTCGCGAATGGATCATTCGGATGACCGCTATCCCGACGGAGGTATCGGAGACCGGCATCGCTGTCTGGACGTGGAGCTGGACGACGAGACCGGCGTCTTCGACGAGAACGGCGATCTCGTGGACGAGTCCGCCGTCGAGGTGGGCCAGGAGCTGACCGTCGTCGGTCGCTTCCTGGTGATCG
>JANQSB010000386.1 GCA_028284295.1 Myxococcota bacterium
GGCTACCAGAGCGAGATACGGGTTCCGCGGCTGCTGCTCCGACTCCGGGAGGATCGGTTGCGCCGGCGGATCCGCCGCTGGAGCCGCTGCCGGCGGACCTGGAGTCGCTTCTGGTCGTCCGCGGTGCCCACCTTCGCCTTGGCGAGCGGGCCCTCGGCCTCGCAGAAATCCTCGTAGCCCTCGATGTCGTGCCGGAGCTCGCGGACGATCAGCTCGACCATGATGGCGTCGTCGAGGTAGCCGATCCCGGGAATGCTGTCGGGAATCATGTCGTTGGGATCGGTGAAGTAGGCCAGGCCGGAGAGGACCCGGCCGCGGTCGGCGGCGGGCAGGTCCCAGCGCTCGTCGCGCGCGATGTCGATCAGCACCTGCAGCCGCGACAGGCGCTCGGAGATGAAGTCCGGAAGGTCCACTCCGGTCACCTCCTCGAGCAGACCCTCCGCCGCCCGGATGATGGACTCCTCCCCCATCTCGGCAGCCGTCGAACGAGCCTGCTTCATGTGGCGGCGAAAGTGACGAATGTCCTTGTCGCTCAGGGTGAAGGTGACTCGCAGCGGCATGCAGACTCCTTGGATCCGCCAGCCCGAAGACCGGCACAGCGGGGTTGAGGCAGAGGATTCTAGGCTCCCTCGTGGCAGGGCGCTGCGATCTTCGCCACACCCGGACCGCCCCCGGACCCGGCAGAGCGCTCCGCTATCCTGCTCGGCATGGCGAAACCCCTCCCCTCCCCCGGGCCGCAAACGCTTCGCGCTGCCGCCAGGAGCTCCCGGGCCAAGGGCCCGCGAGTCGCCGCCCTGCTGGCAGGCGTGCTGCTCGTGACCGCGGCCTGCGAGGCGCCGATCCGGGTGAGCACCGACCGCGACCCGGGGGCCGACTTCAGCCGCTTCGGGAGCTACGCGTGGATCAGTCCGGACCCGCTGATCCCCCAGGTGCAGGGGGTCACCGCGGGTCGACCGATGAGCCCGATCGACGACGGTCGCATCCGCGATGCGGTCGACACCGAGCTCGCCACGCGCGGCTGGCTCGAGGCGGAGGAGACGGACCAGGCCGACCTGATCGTCTCCTACGGGCTGGGTGCGGAGAGCCGCACGGAGGTCTACGAGACGCCGACGAGCGCCGGCTACTACGGCTACCGCCGGGGCGGCTGGTACGCGAGCTCGACGGTCCGAACCCGTCAGGTCACTGAAGGCACGCTGACCCTGGAGTTCTTCGATCGGCGCACCAAGCAGGCCGTCTGGGCCGGCTGGGCCTCCAAGCGCATTCCGCAGGGCGGCAGCAAGGACCCCGACAAGACGATCCGGGAGGCCGTCGCGAAGATCCTGGAGACCTTTCCTGCCACCGCGAACTGAGGCCCGCCTCTACCTCCCGAAGTCGGGGTCGGCCTTGGATCCCGGGATCTCGAGCTCGATGTACTCCCGGAAGTCGAAGGGCATGTTCTCGACGTTGCGTCGCACCTGATCGGCGATCGCCCGGGTCTCCGGTCTCGCGTTCGACAAGCCCGTGTAGGGAACTCCGTAGGCCTTGTCCTTGTCGGGGAACTTGCGCTTCATGAGCTCGTGCCGGGCGCGCATCCGATTGAACTGGCCCTGGGTGTGGATCAAGGGAACGAGCATGGGGTTCTCTTCGCGGGTGTCCGTGTAGAGGTCGTAGTAGGCCTCGGGCATCCCGGAGGCAGCCACCTCGCCCCCGCCGAGCCAATGGCGCTTGTAGCGGCCCTTGACGGTCGCGCCCAGCGTGTGGCCCGCATAGATGAAGACGTAGTCGCGCCTGCTGTGGCTGTCGCCGTTGAGCAGTAGCGCCGTCTGGTCGAGTCCGTCGACCACGCGATCCGTCGGAATGTGCCGGGTCGCACCGCCCAGGCGGGCGAAGGTGGTGTAGAGGTCGGTCACGTGGATGATGTCGCCCACCGCCTGACCGGCCCCGATCGTGCCGGGCCACCAGGCGAAGGCCGGCGTGCGAACGCCCCCCTCCAGGAAGTCACCCTTGCCGCCGCGGTACATCAGACTGATCATCCCGAACTGCGGCGGCGGGCTGTGGACCATGGGCCCGTTGTCGGCCATCGCGACCAGGAGCGTGTTCTCCGCGATGCCGAGATCCTGGAGCTCCTTCATGAGCTGGCCGATGAAGGCGTCCAGGACCTGCATCTCCTCCGAGACCATGCTCCCCGCCTGGGTCTTCTTCTTCGGGTAGGCCTTCATGAGCGCCAGCAGGTTCGGCCAGTACTCGACGAAGAAGGGCTTGCCGGCCTCGGCGTTCCGGCGGATGAAGTCGAGGGTCCGCTTCTCGCTCTCGGGGTCCATCTGGTTGTAGGACTCGAGGCTCGGCGTGCCCCACTCCTTGCCCGGCTCGCCCTTCCGGCCCTCGATCGCCATCACGAGACCCGTGGGAATCAGGCCGGGATCGTCGAGGCGATAGCGGTCCGGGGGATAGTTCCCGGGCGAGAAGCCGCGGGCCGCGCCGACGGCGTCCCCCATCGGGTTCCAGATCGAGATGATCTGGTTCATGGGCGTGAAGAGCGCCTCGTCGAATCCCTGGTTGTGGGGATAGCTCTCCTCGATGTCCCCGAGGTGACCCTTCCCGAAGTGCGCGGTGGCGTAGCCGGCCTTCGAGAGCACCTCGGCGATGGTCACTTCGTCCCCGCGCAGGCCGGCCATCTCGTGGGGCATGCCCACCTCGCCCATGCCATGACGCACCGGGTGTCTTCCCGTCAGGAAGGCGACGCGGGTGGGCGTGCAGGACGGCTCGGTGTACATCCGGGTGAAGTTGATGCCCTCGGCCGCCATCCGGTTGATGTTCGGGGTCGTGAACCCGAAGTTGTTCTGGAGTGCGGGGAAGCCGACGGCCCCGAAGGTCATGTCGTCCCAGAGGATGTAGACGATGTTCGGGGGGCTCCCGAACTTCTCACGGAGCGCGGCGAGTCGAGCGTTCAGCTCGTCGTCCTCGGCCCCCCAGCGATCGCGGTTCTGGGCTTCGAGGATGTAGTACTCGGCGTCGTGGACGATCTCCGCGGCGCCGGAAGGCGCCGGACAGCTCGGGCAGAGCGAGATCACGAGAAGAAGCAACAGGACCTGTCTCACGGGGTTCCCTCCTGTGGTCGGCGCGGCCGGGGGCCGCGACTCTTGCTCTTGCTGCTC
>JANQSB010000388.1 GCA_028284295.1 Myxococcota bacterium
CGATCGAGCTGGCGGCCACCACCCTCGACCTGGCGCCGCTGTCGTGAGCGCGCGCGACCCGGTCGCCTTCGACCGCGACCACATCTGGCATCCGTACACCTCCATGGCCGATCCCCTGCCCGCGTACCTGGTCGAGTCGGCGCAGGGCGGTCGCATCCGCCTCGCGGACGGGCGCGAGCTGGTGGACGGCATGGCGTCCTGGTGGTGCGCGATCCACGGCTACTCCCACCCGGTTCTCGACCAGGCCATCCGAGACCAGCTCGAACGGATGACGCACGTGATGTTCGGCGGGATCACCCACCCGCCGGCCATCGGCCTGGCAGAGCGACTGATCGAGATGACGCCCGCCCCGCTGCAGCACGTCTTCTTCAGCGACAGCGGATCCGTCTCGGTCGAAGTCGCCATCAAGATGGTGATCCAGTACTGGTTCGCCGCCGGCCGTCCCCGCAAGTCCCGCCTGCTCACGATCCGCGGCGGATACCACGGCGACACCTTCGGAGCGATGGCGGTCTGCGACCCGGTGAACGGGATGCACGAGCAGTTCCGCCCGGTGCTGCCCGAGCACCTCTTCGCTCCGCGACCCGAGAGCCGCTTCGGGGAGCCCGCATCCCGGACGGATCTCGACGCCTTCGAGTCCGTGATCCGCGATCACCACGAAGAGCTGGCCGCGGTCGTCCTCGAGCCCATCGTGCAGGGAGCCGGCGGCATGTGGTTCTACTCGGCCGACTTCCTGCGACACGTCGCGGCGCTCTGTGCCGAGCTGGACGTGCTGCTGGTGCTCGACGAGATCGCGACGGGCTTCGGTCGCACGGGCGAGCTCTTCGCCTGCGAGCACGCCGGCGTCGTTCCCGACGTGATGTGCCTGGGCAAGGCGCTGACCGGCGGCACGGTCAGCCTGGCGGCCACCCTGGCCAGCGGCCGGGTGGCGCGTGGGATCTCGGCCGACGGCGGAGTCCTGATGCACGGGCCCACCTTCATGGCGAATCCGCTCGCGACGGCAGCGGCCTGCGCGAGCATCGATCTGCTGCAGGACGGCCCCTGGCGGGACCGGGTCCATGCCCTGGAGTCGCAGCTCCAGGGCGAGCTCGAGCCGCTGTCCACCCATCCCGAGGTCCGGGACGTGCGGGTGCTCGGAGCCATCGGGGTGGTCCAGACCCGGTCTCCGGTGCCGGTGGCGGCGCTCCAGCGCCACTTCGTGGACGAGGGTGTCTGGATCCGCCCCTTCGGCGACCTCGTCTACCTGATGCCCCCCTACGCGACCCCGCCTGCCGACGTGACCCGCCTCACACGGGCGATTGCCAGCGGGCTCGATGTCCTCGGGAGGACGGCTCCCGGGCCCTGACCCTCCGGCCGCGATTCGGCTCAAGGGGGTTCCCCGAACGTCCGATTTCGGATGTGGCTCGATTGTCACGAGCGGAGGGGAATCCCATCGAACGCCTCACTCGACTGCAGGTTCCGGCTTCCCGGATCGCACTGATCGCGTCCCTGGCCCTGGTGGCCGGGAGCCTGGGCTGCGCGGGGAGTGCCTGGGAGCGGGCCCTCGAGACCGACACGCCCCAGGCCTACCACCAGTACATCCGGAAGCACCCGGATTCGCGCTACGTCCCGGACGCCAAGGAGCGCATCGCCTTCCACAAGGTGAAGCGCCGGCCCTCGCTACAGCGCTACGAGACCTTCCGCTCGGCACACCCCGAGAGCGCGCTGCTCGACGAGCTGCGTCTGCTGATCGAGCCGAAGGCCTTCGATCGGGCCCGCGCTGCCGGAACGCCCGACGCCTACCGGGCCTTCGCCGAGGAGTTCCCCGGCGGCAGCTTCGCGACCCGCGCCGAGGGCAACGCCACCTACCTGGAGGCCAACGGCTTCGCGGGCCAGCCCGACGCACTTCGCAGCTTCGCGTCCGAGCACCCGGAGAGCGACTTCGCCGCCGAGGCCGAGCGATCCGTGAAGGCGCTCGAGGTGCGTGCGGGCACCGACTTCAGTCGCGTCGGCCTCGTCATCAACATCTCGCCCTCGACCCCGGAGGAGAAGCGCCTCGTGAAGGCCTTCTCCGAGCGTGCGATCGACATCTACGAGGACTCGGGCGTCGAGCTGGTACAGATTCCGGAGATCGCCCCGCCCGGCGCACCCGACGTGCGACTGACCATCGAGCACTCCGAGCAGCTCGAGAAGGCGGCCGTGAGTGCGGGCAACGTCTCGAAGGCCGGCGCGGTCGCGCGCACGATCGTTACCCTGAAGCGCGGTCCGGAGGAGAAGCCCATCTTCGAGAGGAGCTTCGAGCTGCGGCTGCCCGCCCACCAGCGCATCCCGAACGCATCGATGCTGCTGGCGTCCAAGGAGGCGAAGCTCTATTGGGACGACTTCTTCGTCCCCGTGGCCTCCTGGCAATCGTCGGCGGCGGTCCGGCCCCCGCTCGAGCTCGACAAGAAGGTCTCGGCGGTGGACGCGGTGCTGGGCCGTGCGGTGGTCCTGCATGCGGACGGGGACTTCCAGCTCCTGGGCCTCGCCGATCCCCAGAAGCCCGTGGTGCTCGCGCGTTACGACCGCCAGTCGAAGCTCGAGAGCTTCGATGGCGTCAAGATCGTCGGCGACAAGATCATGCTCTTCGGGCCGGATGGCCTCGAGATCGTCGGATTCACCGGCCAGGGAGCGACGGTCCTGGCGAGCCACTCGCGTGGCGAGGTCGGATCGGTGGCGGCGGTCGTGCCGGCGGAAGCCGGGCTGCTGCTCGCCAGCAGCATGGGGCTGCTGCTGACCGAAGCGGACGGCAGCAATCCCCAGCGGGTCATGCGGCGCATCGCCCACGGCCTGGACGCGGCCGGCAATACGCTCGTCTTCACGGACGGCGAGTCGATCTTCGTCTCGACGCTCGCGATGCTGCGGCAGAACCGCGTCGTCGCCCAGCTTCGTCTGGGCCGCGAGTTCAAGCCGGGGCGGGTTCGGGTGATCGACAACGCCGCCATGGTGATGGGCCACGGTGGCACGCTGCTCATCGATCTGAGCGATCCCAACAAGCCGCGAGTCGTCTCGAAGCTGGCCCGACGCAAGTCCGGACAGGTCGAGGACGCCGTCCGCATCGGGCGGCAGATCTTCCTGCTGGGGGCGCGCGGTGTCCAGGTCCTCGACGGCCGGGGCAAGCGGGTCGTCGAGGTGGTGGACGTCCAGCCGCGACAGCGCGCCGCGCGTGTCGGGCGGCATCTGGTGGTCGTCGGAGACAAGAGCGTCCAGGTGGTCGACGGGCTTCCCTTCTCCACCGGGGAGAACCGTCCGGCCTCTCGCTGAGCCTCGCGACGACGCGGTCCGGGTTTCGGAGCCGCCGCCGCCCCGTTGGCGCACGCCGGGTCTTTCTGATTCCCTGTCGGGCCGCGAGGGGGCGCCGGCCATGGCATTCAGCAGGGACCGCAGCTTGCGGCGCGCGATCCTCGGATCGACCGCCGTGCTGCCGCGACCGCTCCGGGTCGCCATGCGCTACCGCTGGCTCCTCTCGCTGCAGCTGCAGCAGGCGCGCCGCGCGGATTGCGCCCTGGTGCGCCACCCGAAGAGTGGTGGCACCTGGCTGCGAACCCTGATCACGCGGCTCTACGCGGTGCGCTACGGCCTGCCCTCGCATCGGGTGGTCCGCACCGACGAGCTCCACGCGCTCGACGCCCGCGCTCCGGTCTTCGTGTCCACCAGCGGCAGGCTGAGCTGGGAGGCGGGATTCGGCGATCGGGTCGTGGTGGATCCGGAGCTGCGTGGAAAGAAGCTCCTGCTCCTGGCTCGACACCCCGGCGACATCGCGGTCTCCTGGTACCTGCAGTTCACGCGTCGGACGAGCGCGTTCAAGCGCGAGCTGCTGCTGGCGGAGATGGGGGAGCCGATCGACCGCGAACGGATCGATCGCTGGAGCTTTCTCACACACCCCGAGATCGGTCTGCCGCGGGTGATCGACTACTACAACGAGTGGCACGAGCGGCTCGCCGCGCTGAAGGACACCCTGGTGCTTCGATACGAGGACCTGCGATCCGATACCGCAGCGGAGTGCGCGCGCCTCGGCGCCTTTCTCGGCACGCCGTTCAGCGACGCGGAGATCCGCGATGCGGTCGCGTTCGCCTCCTTCGACAGCCTGCGGGAGAAGGAGCAGTCGGGCTACTTCGATAATCGCTCCCTGACCCTGCGCGACGCGTCCGACCCGGAGACGCGCAAGGTCCGACGGGGTCGGATCGGTGGCTTCCGGGACGACCTCGAGCCCGATCAGGCCGACTGGGTGGACGAGCAGGTCGAGACGCGGCTCGCTCCCGACTTCGGCTACGGGGGGCAGGGCCGCCTGGTCGGCCCGCCCCGCGGCGTCGTGGCGGGCGATTCGCGCGTCTGACGAGGCCTCGGCCGGGTCAGGTCCCTGGGTCCGTCCCCGGCGTCGGGGGCACGCCGACCAGCTCCCGCACCCGGTGGGCGACGAGCTCGAGGTCGTCCAGTCGGTCCGCGGGCGGCGGGGCGAGCTTCCCGTCGAAGACGCGGGCGAGTCCGCGCTGCACCAGCACCTCGTGCAGGCGCTTCGAGTGGCCGCTCGTGCGAACGAAGCCGTGGGCGAGCAGCATGGCGCTGGCGAGCTCGACGCCGCGTTGAGGGCGCTCGAAGTTGCGGCGGTTCACGGGGCGCGCGTAGGCGCGCGCCGTCACGCGATCGGCGATGCGTCGCTCCAATCGACGCAGCCGATTGCGCAGACCCGTCGAGGCCTCGACGAGCGGGAAGATGTAGACCGGCTTCCCGGTGGCACAAGCCTCCGAGAGCATGGATGCGCTCTCTCCCGTGACGACGAGGGCGTCGGCCAGGGCCAGGAAGCCCAGGTAGGGATTGTCCTCCGGGCGCGTCGCGGCACTCCAACGGTGGAAGTGTCCGCAGCGCTCGCCCAGGGTCTGCTCCAGGATGCGCGCCGTGCTCGCGTCGGTCCGCCGGCTGGTGCTCACCCACACGGTCCCGCCCTCGCGCTCGGCGAGCTCGGCGACGGCCTCTGCGATCTGTCGCGCGTGCGCGTCCCGCAGCTCGTGCTCCGGGTCCGGTCCGCCGACCAGTAGCGCGATCCGTGGGATCGGAGCCGACGCGAGCTCGACGGAGAAGCGCGCGGCCGCCTCTTCGAGACGGCGGGGGGACACGCGCGTCACGGGCGCGGCCGTCTCCACCCGGCGTGCATCGGGATACAGCGACGCGTACGCGGGCGCCACCGCCAGGTCGAAGACGTCCCGCCGGAAGGCGCCGATTCGTCCCATCTGAACGGTTCGGGTCCGACCGCGGGACTGCTCGCGGATCCAGCTCGCCACCGGCGCGGTCCGGCGTCCCGTGGCGATGACGAGATCCGGCCACGGCGCCTCCAGGGAGCGCGCGCAGGCTCTCGTGAGGGTCCGCAGACTCCCCCGCGTCCAGGCGTTGGGGAGCTCCTGCAGCAGGTTGAAGGCGAGGTCGATGCGCTTCCAGGGCCAGCCCAGCTCGTCGGCCAGGCCGACCGACTGGGTGGTGTGTCCCGGCTTGTGGTCCGTCAGGACCCAGACCCGGGGTACACGGCCGTTCGCCGCGCCCGGGAAGGCGCCGCCCTGCAGCAGCTCGACACGGCCCGTGTCGAAGTCGACCGGCGCGCGCGGATCGCGGCGGCGCGTCGTCGCCAGGCGCCAGTGCAGGGCAGGGTGCCGGACCGTCGCGCTTCGGAACATCCACGACCACCAGGCCGGCTGGTGCACGGTGCCCCGGGGTGGTCGACCGACTCGCGGACGAGCGGGCGGGGCGCAGACCGCCGCGGCCAGGACGAAGTGCCGGGCACGCTCGCACAGGCTCGCAATCGTCCGTGGCAGCTCGGCGGTGGGCAGCGCGTCGAGCCGTGCGCTGCAGACGACGCCGTCGTACTGCCGGTCGGGAAGGGCGGCCCGCAATCCGACGCGGTCGACCTCGAGGCCGCCCCACGCGGGCCGCGAGGTGGGCTCGAGGGGCCCGTCTCCGGGGAGGATCTCGAGCAGGGTTCGCGCTCCCGTGCGCGCGACCAGGTCCCGCACCTCGCCGTCGAAGAGACCGCCGCCGACGGACAGGCGCGGAGTCGACGCGGGTTTCGGGCGCGTTCCGGCGCTCCCGCTCCGCGCGGGTCGGTAGCCTGCCGCGTCCGCCGCGCGTTCGAGGTCGAGCCAGATCCGAGCCGCCGGATTGGGCCGGTAGTAGAAGCGTTCGGGAAAGGGCTGCCACGGCTGCTTGTGGAGCGTCGTGTAGTGGAGCAGGCGGGGGGGCGAGGCACCCGAGAGAGCCTCGTGGTCGCGCGCGTTCCACTCGGCGGGAAGGGCGCCGGCGATCCCGGGCTCCGACAGCGCGCTTCGCACCAGCCCGTGCTTCCGCCGCGATCGCGCGCTGTCGAGGTTCCAGTGGCGGCGCATCCGCTCGCAGTCGAGGAGCATGACCGAGGTGTCCCGGGGGTCGATGGCGCGGAACCCGTGTCCCTCGAGCGGCATGTCGAAGAGCAGGGCGGGGTCCGCCAGGTAGACCTGATCGACGTCGTTGTAGATGGCGCGCCCGGATCCCCCCGCCAGCTCGGGAACCGCGAAGCGGTAGTTGGTGAAGCCGGTGTTCCAGAGCCAGCGACGGAAGCCGGGCAGCTCCTTCATCAGGTGGATCCGGTACTCCCGGCGCGGGTCCCGGACCCGCTCGATCGACCACAGGAGCACCCGTTCGGCCCGGTACTGGGCGGGCTCGGTCCCGACGAAGATCCTCACGGGCGGGAGCCCGCTCGGCCGCAGCCCCGGGTGCACCTCCAGGCGCAGGACCTCGCAGCAGGCGGGGTCGGCGGGGCGCGCGGGACCGATCGACAATGACACTCCTCGGGCGCTCGGGGCGAGGGTTGGCGGTCCGGCCGGGGCGGAAGCCGCAGGATACCCGGGGCCCGAGAGACGGTCGACAAGCCCATCCCTGGGGGAACGGCCACCCGTCGACGCGGGTCGATTTGACGCGGTCCGGGGCTGCGGCTACCCCACTCGCGTGTCGCAATCCCAGATCCCGATCACGCCGAAGGACTCCGCGTCGTGACCGACCCTCGCGGCGATCGCTGCCTCGACGATCTCTACGTCTTCGAGATGGCGAACAACCATCAGGGAGAGGTCGACCACGGCCTGGCCATCATCGACGCCTGCGCGCGCATCGCGCGCAGGCACGGCGTCCGGGCGGCCGTCAAGCTCCAGCTCCGCGACCTGGACAGCTTCATCCACGCGGACTTCCGCGAACGCGACGACCTGCCGCACCTGCCGCGATTCCGGGCGACCCGGCTCGAGCTCGACGACTTCCAGCGCCTGGTCGACGCGACGCGCGCGGCGGGAATGCTGCCGATGGCGACTCCCTTCGACGAGGCCTCGGTCCAGAGCTGTCTCGATCTGGGAGTCCCGGTCCTCAAGGTGGCGAGCTGCTCGGCCCGCGACTGGCCGCTGCTCGAGGCGATCGCCGCCGCGGACCGACCGGTCGTCGCATCGACCGGGGGCCTCGGCATCTTCGACATCGACAACCTGGTGAGCTTCTTCCGGAAGCGGGTGCCGAGCTTCGCGCTGATGCACTGCGTGTCCCTCTACCCGACCCCGAACGAGCGGGTCGCTCTCGGCTTCATGGAGAAGATGATCCGCCGCTATCCCTACGTCCGGGTGGGCTACTCGGGCCACGAGGCGCCGGACAACACCGAGGTGGCGGTCGCGGCGATCGCGAAGGGAGCCCGGCTGCTCGAGCGACACGTCGGGGTCGCGACCGACTCGATCCGGCTGAACGCCTACTCGATGGACCCCGATCAGGCCGATGCCTGGGTGGGCGCGGCCGAGCGCACCCGCGCGATCTGTGGGACCACCGCGGGGAAGCAGGTCGACTCCGACGAGGCGGACTCGCTCCTCTCCCTGCAACGCGGAGTCTTCGCCAAGAAGCCGCTCCGGAAGGGGCAGCCCGTCGAGCCCTCCGACGTCTTCTTCGCGATGCCCTGCCAGTCGGGGCAGCTCAGCAGTGGAGACTTCGGCCACCTGCGCGCGCGGTTCACCGCTTCCCGCGACTACAACGCAGGCGAGGCGATCTTCGAGGAGCCGGTGGCCGACGAGATCAGCCGGCTCCGGGGCATCCTGCACGATGCGAAGGGGCAGATCTTCGAGGCCGGAATCGTCCTGCGCGAGGGCTACCCGATCGAGATCTCCCATCACTACGGACTCGAGCGCTTCCGGGAGTCCGGCTCGATCTTCGTGAACCTGATCAACCGCGAGTACGCCGAGAAGCTCATCATCGTCCTGCCGGGTCAGTGCCACCCGCTGCATCGCCACGAGCGCAAGGAAGAGACCTTCCGATGCCTCTGGGGAGACGCGATCATCGAGCTGTCGGGCACGGAACGGCAGCTCGAGGCCGGGGCGTCGCTGCTGATCCCCCGCGGCGAGGTGCACGGCTTCCGGTCCGAGGGCGGCTGCATCCTCCAGGAGATCTCGACCACGCACCACGTGGGCGACTCCTTCTACGAGGACCCGCAGATCCGGGAGCTCGACCCGATGCAGCGGAAGACCATCCTCGAGAGCTGGTAGTCGGACCCCGGTGGCGGCGGATCTCGTTCCGCAGTCGGCCAGGCACTGGGCCGCGCACCGTCTCCGGGCCTGGCGGGAGTCTTCCCGCGCCCTTCGCTGCGACGTGCTGGTCCTGTCGCGCGCGAAGAGCGGTCGCACCTGGCTCCGCGCGCTGCTCTCGCGCCTCTACCAGCAGCACTACGGGCTTCGCGAGGCGCAGCTGCTCGAGTTCGACGAGTTCCACGCCCAGGAGCCGGCCATCCCGAAGGTCTTCTTCACCCATGGCCACTACCTGCGCGAGCGCTTCGACCGCGAGGCGTATCGGCGTCGTTTCGGCGCACGTCGTCTGGTCTTCCTCGTCCGCCATCCCTGCGACGTCGCGGTGTCCGAGTACTTCCAGTCGACCCGTCGCGCTCGACCCCACAAGCGTGCCCTTCACGGGGTGGCGGACGAGCTGCCCCTCTACGAGTTCGTCATGGAGAGCGCGCTGGGGCTGCCCGCGATCGTCGACTATCTGAACGCCTGGGCGCGTCGGGTGGAACGCTTCGAGCGGAGCCTGCAGCTCCGCTACGAGGACCTGCGCGCGCGCCCCCAGGAGCAGCTCTCCGAGCTGTGCGCCTTCCTGGAGGCGCCGTTTTCGGCCGCCGAGATCGCCGAGGCCGTGGACTTCGCGGACTTCGAGAAGCTCCGCGCGCGCGAGCGCGAGGGCTACTTCCGGAGCTCGCGCCTGGCGCCGCGGGATCCGCAGGACCCTGACTCCTACAAGGTGCGGCGGGGAAAGGTCGGTGGCTATGCGGACTACTTCGATGCGCGGCAGCGCGCGGCCATGGAGTCCCTGGTTCGCGAGCGCCTCGATCCGCGCTTCGGCTACGGCGAGCCACCGTCCGCGATCCCCTGACGCGGACTCGCCGCTCCTCGGCGTCCGCCGGCGTGTCCCGCACCCTGCTAGAGTCGGGCTCTCGACACCGAGGAGCTCGATGCACGGCGCGCCGCTCATCATCCCCTGCGAGACCCAGGCGCGGGAGTTCGACGCGAAGCTGCTGCTGGCTGCGGTCGCGGCCGAGCGCGGCTTCGACGTGCTGGTGGGGTCGAAGAAGGAGATCAACAAGCGGATCGCCGGGCTGCCGCCGTCGATCTTCCTCTCGAAGAGCCTGACCCGGCGAAATCTGCTCAACTACGAGCTGCTCGACCGGCTGGGCCACACGGTCGTCTGCGGTGACGAGGAGGCCCTCGTCTACGCGTCCCCCGATTCGTACCTGCATCACAAGGTCGCGCCGGAGACCCTCCGCAAGGCCCGGCTGCTGCTGGCCTGGGGGCCCCAGAACGAGCGCCTGTGGCGCGAGTCTCCGGGCTACCACGGCGTGCCCATCCGGGTCACCGGCAACGCGCGGATGGATCTCCTGCGTCCCGAGCTGCGCCCCCTGTTCGAAGCCGAGGCCGGGCGTCTGCGGAAGCGCTTCGGTCCCTTCGTGCTGGTCAACACCAACTTCAGCCGACTCAACCACTACTTCCCGGGCCAGAGCCGGCAGCGCTTCGCGCTCGAGTCGGGCACCCGAGCGCCCGCGGGCCTCGACCCCGGCCGCGGGCTCGCCGCCCACAAGGCTCGGCTCTACGAGCAGTTCCTCGAGATGGTGCCCGCGCTGGCGGCGGCCTGCCCGGAGCGCCGGGTCATCGTGCGGCCTCATCCCTCGGAGAGCCGGGACAGCTGGCTCGCGCGGGCGAAGCAGCACGCCAACGTGGAGGTCCTTCACGAGGGCAACGTGGTCCCCTGGCTTCTCGCCTCGGAGGTGCTCGTCCACAACGGCTGCCAGACTGCGGTGGAGGCCTACCTGCTGGGTGCGGCCGCCGTCGCCTATCAGCCGGTGACCTCCGAGCACTACGACCTGCAGCTGCCCAACCTGCTCAGTCACCGCGCCTTCGATCTCGAGGGACTGCTCGATCGCGTGCGAGCCCTGCTCGAGGGCGGGTTGGCCGCGGATCCGAGCGAGGTGGGCAAGCAGGAGGAGCTGATCGAGCAGTACGTGGCGGCGCGCTCGGGAAGGCTCGCGGTCGACCGCATCGTCGATGCCCTCGAGGAGCACCGTCGGGTGCCCGGAGTGCAGCGCCGGCGCCCCCGCCTCGAGCGCGGGCTGGTGAGCGCGGTCGCCGCCGGTCGAGGCGCGCTGCAGCGGCTGGAAGCCTACTGGCCGGGGCACCACAACAACCGGGTGTTCCTGCGCCACATGTTCCCCGGCGCCAGCGAAGCCGAGGTTCGTCAGCGCATCGCGGCCTACGGCGAGCGTCTCGGTCGCTTCGGCGCGCTGCGGGTGAGCGGGCACTGCCCCAACGTCTTCCGCGTGGTCGCCTCCCCGGAATGACGCGGGTCAAGATCGTCGGTGCGGGCTCGGTCGGAAACCACCTCGCCCATGCCTGTCGCGAGCAGGGCTGGTCGGTGACCTTGTGCGATCGCGACCCGGAGGCCCTGCGGCGGACACGAGAGGAGATCCATCCCGAGCGGTACGGCTCGTGGGACGACGCGATCCAGCTGGCCGACGCCGATGAGGTCGCACACGAGGTGTTCGACGCGGTGCTGATCGGGACGCCGCCCGACAGCCACGTGCCGCTCGCTCTCGAGCAGCTGCATCGAGCGCCACCGCGTGTGCTCTTCATCGAGAAGCCGCTCTGCACGCCGGATCTGGCCGGCTGCGAAGAGCTGGTCCGCTCGGCCGAAGCCCGGGGCAGCTTCGTCGGCGTGGGCTTCAATCACCGGCTGACCGAGAACACGCGGCTCGCGATGCGCTGGCTCTCCGACAACCCGATCGGCCGCGTGCTCACCCTGCGGGCCATGACCCGGGAGCACTGGGGAGGGATCTTCGCCGCCCATCCGTGGCTGGCAGGCCCCAAGGACAGCTACCTGGGCGAGACCGCGCGAGGAGGCGGTGCGATCGGCGAGCACTGCCACGCGATCAACATCTGGCAGTACTTCGCCCGCGCCGTCGGTGCCGGTCGCATCCAGGAGGTGTCGGCGATGCTCGATTGGGTCGAGGAGGACGGGGTCCGCTACGACCGGATCGCGCAGCTGTCCGTACGCAGCGAGACCGGGCTCGTGGGAACCGTCGTCCAGGACGTCGTGACCCGGCCCGCCCGGAAGTGGCTGCGTGTCGAAGGCAGTCAGGGATTCCTCGAGTGGGAGGTCGGCGCCGATCCTTCGCACGATGCGGTTCGCACGCGGCTCACGGGAAGCGACGGTGCGGGCCAGACCCTCGAGACGCGAATCCCGAAGACGCGCCCCGACGACTTCCGGGGCGAGATCCTGCACATCGCCGCGCTGCTGCAGGACACCCGGCTCGACTCGCCGGTCTCCCTCGAGCGGGGCCTCGAGACGATGCTCGTGATCGCGGCCGCGATCCGGTCGAGCGAGGAGGGGCGCATGGTTCGCATCGACTACACGCGTGGTGCCAGCCTGGGCGCTCTCTCGACGGTCGCCTAGGCGTGCGAGGCGGTCGCCGCATCCTGGTGGTCGTCCCCGCGCGGGGTGGGAGCAAGGGGGTTCCTCGGAAGAACCTGCGCCCCGTCGCCGGCGTGCCCCTGGTGGCGCGGGTCGGCGAGCTGGTGGCTCGGCTTCCCTGGGTGGATCGCGCGGTGGTGTCGACCGACGACGACGAGATCGCGCGGGTCGCCGAGGAGTCCGGGCTGGAGGCGCCGTTCCGCCGCCCGGAGGCGCTGTCCGGAGATCGCATCGGAGACCTCGAGGTCCTCTGCCATGCGCTCGAGGCCGTGGAGAAGGCGGACGGCCAGGCCTATGACGCCATCGTGATGCTCCAGCCCACCAGCCCGCTCCGGCGGATCGCCCACGTGGAGGCCGCCGTCGACAAGCTGCTCGGTGGTGGCTGGGACTCCGTCTGGACCGTCAGCGTCACGGACCTCAAGTACCACCCCCGGAAGCAGCTCCAGCTCGAGGGCGACCGTCTCCGCTTCTCGGATCCGGCCGGAGGGGGGGTCGTCGCGCGGCAGGAGCTGACGCCGACCTATCACCGCAACGGTGCCGTCTACGCGATGACCCGCAGCTGCCTCCGGGAGCAGCGCAGCCTCCTCGGTCGGCGTGGCGCGGCGGTGGTGCTCGACGAGCCCATGATCAGCATCGACACGCTGGATGACTTCGAGCGCGTCGAGGCCGCGCTGGTGGCGCGCGGGCGCGAGCCCGGGCACGAGGAAGCCGGATGAGCTCTCCCGGACGCGTCTTCCAGCCCGTGCGCGGCAGGCCGCTGCGCAAGCTGCTGTGGAAGCGCCTGCACCTGCCCCACGGTGTCGTGCACCCGGCGCTGCGCTTCGCGAAGCGGGCGGCCAATCCCTCCCAGCTCGCGACCCGACGCGCCGCGGCGGCCGCGCTCGCGGCCGGGGACCGCGCCGCGGCGGAGATCCCCGAGCGCGATGGCTACCGGCTGCTGCAGCCCGGCGAGCTTCCGGACGCCGCCCTGGTGGCGGAACGCTGTGCGGCGCTCTTCGAGCAGCTGCGCCCCGGGGCCCGTCCGGAAGATCATCGCTTCAATCCCCGCAAGCGCTTCCT
Organism: Myxococcota bacterium; assembly: GCA_028284295.1. GTDB lineage: Bacteria > Myxococcota_A > UBA9160 > UBA9160 > UBA4427 > JAJDAN01. The sequence goes on from JANQSB010000388.1 coordinate 13,066, forward strand.
GCTGTCGCTCCTCCGCGGTGCGGACTTCTCCCGTCATCCCGAGCTGCTGCGCTTCATGCTCTCGCGACCTCTCCTGGACACCGCGTCGCGCTACCTGGGCAGCGTGCCGCTGCTCGCAGGGGCGGCGCTCTGGTGGACGCCGCCCAACGACAGCGCCGAACGAAGCCAGCTCTTCCACTTCGATGCCGAGGACGACCGGCAGCTCAAGCTCTTCGTGAACGTGCTGGCAGTGGGGGCGGGGAGCGGCCCGGTGACCTGGCTCCCGGCGGACGCCTCCGCGGCGCTGCGCTCGCCGTCGGCGTTGCGGCGTCGGATCTCCGATGTCGAGGTCGAGCGCGCGAGCGGGCTCGGGCGGGCCGTGCGCCTGCTGGGCGCGCCCGGCTCGGCGGGCTTCGTGGATACCTCCCGCTGCCTGCACTTCGGCAGCCGTGCGAGTCGTGTGGACCGCGTGGTGTTGATGGTCCAGTACCTCCGCTTCGACTCACCCAGCGAGTCGACCTTCCGGCTCGACGTGCCGCCGGGTCTGGCCGGCCTCGATCCCGATCCGGTCCAGAAGCTCGCGCTGGGGTGGGTCTAGTTGGGCGCGTCGGGACGCTGGGCCCGGTGCGCGGCCCTCGGCCTGACCTTGCTCGCCGCTGCAGCACCGGCGGGGCGCGCCGACGCCGAGACGGGAGCCGACTGGTCGCGCGAGGCCGCCGCCCGGCTCGGTGCCGGCGACCACGCCTTCGAGCACTGGGATCTCAGCACCCGCTTCTCGTCGGGGCACCGCATCTTCGTGCGCTTCTCGATCAGCAACGAGGGGCCCGGCAGCCCGGCCGCGTACGCACTGGGGCAGATCGTGTTTCCGGACGGGGAGGTGGTGCCCTTCAAGAACGGCAAGCTCGAGGGCGGCTGGGAGCTGTCGGCGGAGGGCCAGCGGATCGAGGTCAGCTCGAGCCTGCTCGATCTCTCCGTGCGGCCCTGCCGCTTCGAGGTCGACAAGAACGGAAAGGGGATTCGCATCTTCCTGCGCTTCGAGCCCGGCGACGAGCCCCCTCGTCGCTGGCGCTCTGCGCCGGCCGGAGTGTCCCACGCCCTGCTGGCCCTGGCCGGCGAGGCGCACGGCACTCTGTGGGTGCGGGAGCGCATGGGCGAAGGGGCCGCGCCCGTCCCCCTGGAAGGCCGGGCCTCGCTGACCCACGTGTGGATGGAGGAGCGCGAGTCCGATCGCGTGGTGCGGCGCGTCGAATCGCATCTGCTCTCGGGCGGTGCGACCGCCGCGTACTGGGTGGCCCTCCAGACCGTGGAGGGAGAAGCGCGCAGCTGGGCCGTGCTGCGCGGCGTGGAAGGGAGCATCGAGACCGGCGCGTTCTCGGTCGAGGAGGTGGGGGCTCGACCCGGGCGCGACCTCCGCTACCCCCTGCCTGCCGCGCTGACCCTTCGCGGTGCGCTCGAGGGCGGGGTCGAGCTCGGCCCGGTCCTGATCGACCACGATCCGCTGGCGGTAGTGCCGCGGCCGTTTCGCTGGCTGCTCGCATTCCGCCTCCGACCGAGGCAGATCTGGGTCGACTCGCGGCTCGAGCTGCGTGTCTCGCCCGGAGCCGGACCCTCGGTCGCCGAGGGTCCGGCCGAGACCTCCTGGTTCTACCTGAATCCGTCGCCGCGGGGGGACGCGCCGTGAGCCGACGGCCGCCGCTGGGGGCCCGCTGCTTCGTCTTCGACTTCGATGGAACCCTGGTCGACTCGGTCGCCATCAAGCGAAGCGGCTACTTCGAGGTGCTTCGCGACCGACCGGGTGCGGCGGAGCTGCTCGAGGAGCTGCTTCGCGAACATCCCCGCGACGATCGTTCGCAGATCTTCGCCCGGGCGCATCGGCGACTGTCCGCGGCGGGTGCGGCGTCCCTGCCGCCCGTGGAGGACTGGGTTCGCGCCTACGCGAGCCGATGCGAGGCGGAGGTGATCCGCTGTCCGGCCCGGCCGGGTGCCGAGTCCGTGCTCGCGGAGCTCTCGAGGAGCCTTCCCCTCTACCTGGCCTCGGCCACTCCCGAAGCCTCGCTCGCTCGGGTGGTCGAGGGCCGGGGCTGGACGCGCTGGTTCCGGGGGGTCTTCGGTGGCCCCCGTCCCAAGGAGGAGAACCTCGAGCGGGTGCGCGTTGCCGAGGGACTGGACCCGGACGCGATCGTCTTCGTGGGTGACGAGGTGCGCGACCGCGAGGCCGCCGAGGCCTTCGGCTGTCGCTTCCTGGGGATCGGGAGCGACGCGGCGGAGCTGCCCGCCGGACCGCTCGGGCGGCTCGTGGGATCGATCGCGGCTCAGCGCTGATCGAACCCCGCCGAGACGCCTTCGCGCGAGATCACCACCTCGGGTCCGCCCCCGTAGAGTGGCATCCGGTGCGCCAGGTACTGGCCGTCCCGCGCGTCGAACCAGAAGCGCAGCTTCGGAACCACGACGCTCGCGAGCCAGGAGGCGACGCGTCCGAGGTTCGGCCCGAAGCGCACCTCCGCCACCTTCCCGTCCTCGGACGCGCGGCCGGGCAGGGCGACGAACTTCATCAGTCGCGCGCCGCCGCGGCACATGAAGGCCTCGAACTCGACACGCTCGCGTTCGCCGCGGACGAGGGGCTGGAAGAGCAGACTCATCGTCGTGTTCGCGACCCGGTCCTCCTCGGGAAGCTCGAGGACCTCGCGCCGGTCGGAGCTTCCCGGTGGCGGGGTGCAGCTGGCCTCGCGCTTGACGTGGTCCACCTCCACCAGCACGAGCCTCTCGCCCTGACTGTCGTAGGAGAGGGACTGCTCGCGCAGCACACGCAGGGCCCTTCCGTCGTCGATCTCCTCGAACCAGGCGTCGATGGTGTTGCGGGCGCCGTTCTCCACGCGGGCCACGGCCCGCATGTGGATCGTGCCGTCGGGCAGCTTCTTCCAGTAGAGCGCGGCGTCGCCGAGCCGTCGACCGCGGTCGTCATAGGTGCCGGCCGGGATCGTCTCTAGCGCGTGCGGGGGCGTCAGCTCGAAGGCCGAGCGGGCGATCGCGGGTTCCGCACCCATGCCGGAGAGCGTCACGAGCAGGGTCGCGAGCGTCGCGAGGCGGAGCGGCAGCAGCAGGCGGGAGGTGCGGATCATCGGCGAACGACTCTAGGGAAGGTCTGCACGAAGTGCAGACCTTCCCTGGCCGGCGAGCGAACGCGGAGCGTCAGACTTTCTGCACGATCTCGTCGGCGAAGCGGCGCAGGCCGTCGCGTTTCTTCGCGAGGTCGTCGGTCAGGCCGTGATGGTAGGCCCAGGGCATCGTGAGAACGTGCGTCACGCCTGCCGCTTCGAGTCGACGGAAGCCGTCCAGATCGTGAACGTCGCTGGCGCTGGCCATCACGTCGAACGCCCCGGTCGCGCCGGCTTGCTGCCGCCAGCTGCGGATCTTCTGCACGCTCTCGAGGATCTCGGCAGCGGGCTGCAGGTCCGAGATCCAACCGTCGTTGCGTGCGGCACGGCGCAGCGCGGCGTCGGAGATGCCGCCCACCCATACGGGAATCCGCCGATTCGGGGCCGGGCTCATGCGCAGTCGGTCGAAGTCGTAGAAGCGCCCGTGGTGCTCCACCCAGTCGCCGGTCCAGAGTTTGCGCATCACCTCGATCATCTCGTCGGTGCGGCGCCCGCGATCGCGGAAGGACTGTCCGAGCAGCTCGAACTCGATCCGGGACCAGCCCACGCCGATCGTCAGGGTGACGCGATCTCGGGAGAGGATGGCTGCGGTGCCGATCGCCTTGGCGGCCAGGAAGGGGTTGCGCATCGGCAGCACGAAGACGTTGTTGGTGAAGCGCAATCGCCGGGTGGCCGACGCCAGCGCGCCGACGGCGACCCACGGGTCCGGGAATTCGCTGGTGTCGTCGTAGCGGCGCGAGCCGTCCGGCGTATAGGGATAGGGGGTGTCCAGCGTTTCGGGGTAGACGACGTGATCCGAGAAGCTGATGGCCTCGTAGCCCGCCTCCTCGGCACTCTGCGCCAGAGGGACGAGCTGATCGAGAGGCTGGAAGGCGGCGGAGACGACGAACTTCACGGGTGGCGGTCGAGCAGGTAGGCGGCCAGTTCGCGCCGTGCGTCGGCCGAGATCGGCGGTGTCGGCATCGGCTGCGGGGGCGTCTCGAGCAGCAGCGACAGGCTGTCGACCGAATAGCGCTCCGCCAGGCCTTCGAGCGGCTTGACGGCGGTGCCCTCCGGAGCGCTCTCGGCTTCGTGGCAGGAGGCGCAGGCGTGCTCCCGGTAGAGCGCGGCACCGCTTGCCACGAGGCGCGGACGTTCGTCCTCCGGGATCCCGGCCAGCGGGTCCGCGATCCTCGCCGACCGCAGCCGGCGTGCGCCTCCGCCGCGCTCCCCCCACGCGATCCGCCAGATGACGCCCGCATAGTCGTCCGAGACGTAGAAGGCTCCGTCCGGTCCCTCGGCCACGTCGACCGGGCGACCGATCACCTTCTCGTCGCGCTCGAAGCCCGTCGCGAAGTCGCGTTCCTCGATGCGGCCGTCGGCCTGCCAGTGGAGCGAGACCACCTTGTAGCCGTCCTTGCGGGTGCGGTTCCAGGAGCCGTGGAGCGCCACCAGTGCGGCCCCCCGGTAGCTGTCCGGCACGCGCGCGCCGCGCACGAAGTGGATTCCCAGCGGCGCGTTGTGGGCCCGGAACGGGTGCACGGGGGGAATCGACTCGGCGATTCGCGCCTCCTGGCCCGCGCCGAAGTCGGGATCCGGGACGCGATCGCCGTTCGCGAACGGCCAGCCGTAGAAGCCGCCCTCGACGATCTCGTTCAGCTCGCAGGGCGGGAAGTCGTCCCCCAGCAGGTCGCGCCCGTTGTCGGTCGCGAAGAGCTTCCCGGTGCCCGGCTGCCAGTCGAAGCCGACGGAGTTGCGCAGGCCGGTCGCGTAGATGGCGCCCTCGCTGCCGTCGGCGCGAAAGCGCATGATCGTGGCCCGCCGCTCGTCTTCCTCGATGCAGACGTTGCAGGTCGACCCGACGTGCAGGTAGAGCCAGCCGTCGGGACCGAAGCGGAGGGTCTTCGTCCAGTGGTTGCCCCCCGGTGGCAGTCCCTCGACGATCCGCTCGACGGGACCCGTCACCCGGCCGGCGTCGGCATCGAAGCGGGCCCGGGCCACGGCGCCGGTCTCGCCGACGTAGAGCCAGCCGTCTCGCAGCTCCACACCGTGGGGCCGGTCGAGGCCGTCGAGCACGGTCCGCATTCCATCCGAAGCGCCATCGCCGTCGGCGTCGCGCTCGAGCAGCACGATACGGCCGCTGCGCGGTGCGCTGACGAGCAGGTCACCCGCCTCGGTGAAGCGCAGGAAGCGCGGCGTCGGGGGCAGTCCTTCGGCCCAGACGGCGATTCCGAAGCCCTCGGGCACCCGCATCTCGGCCAGATCGGCGGTCTCGATCTCGTCGCCCAGGGTTCCGAACAACATGCTGCCGATGGGCGCATTCACCGCAAAGCGCTCGGGCAGCCATCCACAGGCCAGGAAACAAGCCACGGCCAGGAGCCCCACGCCGATTCCCGACCCCGGCCTCGCTCGAAGCCCCGTTCCCAGCCCAGCCCGCACCGGCCTCGCCCTCCCTTCGCCCTTCGGCGGCGGCGGCCAGCCGAGCGCTGTAGAGACTACAACGGAGCCGCGGGTGTGGCTGGCCGGGACACCGTTCCCCCGCGGGAGCCCTTGACGGGAACCCCGCGCTATCACACACCTTGCGGTCCTCGAGGGAGGCTCCAGGGAAAGATGTTGAAGGTCAGGACGGGTGATCTCGTGCAGGTCATCACGGGCGCGGACCGCGGCAAGCAGGGTCGGGTGATCGCGCTCGATGCCCAGCGCCGCAGGGTGCGGGTCGAAGGCGTGCGCATGCAGAAGCGCCACCTGCGCCCCGGGCGCCGAGGCGCCCGGCAGGGTGGCATCGTCGAGCAGGAAGGCTACATCGACGTATCCAACGTGATGCTCGTACACGCGGGCGACAACAAGCCGTCGCGGGTGCGGATCGAAGAGCAGGACGGCCAGCGGGTGCGCGTGTTCGCGCGGGGGGGCGACACGGTCCCCGATCCGGCCCGCTAGAGCGCTCGAGTAGAGAAGGCAGGGATCATGGCGAAGTCGAAGCGAGAGAAGATCAAGCTCGAGTCCACCGCGGGAACGGGGCACTTCTACACGACCTCGAAGAACCGCACCAACACGCCTCAGAAGCTCGAGTTCAAGAAGTACGATCCGGTCGCCCGCAAGCACGTCCTCTACAAAGAGACGAAGCTCAAGTAGGCCGAAGGCGCGCCTGGCCCGGCAGATCCCCCTGCGATCCCCGGCCCGGGCCTTAGCCAAAGTCGCCGCCTCGTGTAGCATTCCCGGGCGCCCGACCACGAATCCTTCTGCCACCCCCGCGAGCTACCCGGGCCCGATTCCGGGAGCGAGCGGAGAGAGCGAGAGAAAGCGAGGAGCACAACGATGACCTGGGTGATCACCAGCCTCTGCCGCGACTGCCTGGACATGGCTTGCGTCGAGGTGTGTCCGGTCGACTGCATCGTCCAGAAACAGAGCGGCGACGGCGACTGGCCGAATCAGCTGTTCATCGATCCCGAAGAGTGCATCAACTGCGGCGTCTGCGAGCCGGAGTGCCCGTGGGAGGCCATCTTCGAGGATGAGCAGGTGCCCGAGGTCTTCCAGGCCGACATCGCTCTCAACGCGAAGATCGTGGAGACGCGCGACGACTTCGAGGTTCCCGAGAAGCCGGACACGACGCCCCCGACGCCCGAGCAGGTCAAGGAGAACAAGGCAAAGTGGAACTACGACGGCTGAGGCCGTCGTCCCCGCTTCCAGCCGCGCCCGGAGGCAGGCGTCCCGGGCCCGAGGCCCCCTCGCGGGTGCGCCCTCGCCGGGTGGTCGTCCGGTCGGTCCTACGTTTCTGTCCGGTCGAAGGCCTCGGCCATGACCTCGATCGGTGCCTCGCGTCCGGTCCATCGCGAGAGCTGAGCGGCCGCCTGGTGGACGAGCCACCACTTCCCCTCGACGCCACGCGCTCCGCGGCTCTCGGCGTCGCGCAGCAGTCGGGTGTGCGGTGGATCGTAGACCGCGTCCAGCACCACGGTGCCCGGGCGGATCGCGTCGGGTGCGACCGGCGATTCGTCCTCCTGCAGGCCGACCCGCGTCGTGTTCACCAGCACCTGCCAATCGCTCAGGTCGGAGAGCTCGTCCAGACGGCCGTGGGCGATGGCTCCGAACTCCTCGGCGATCTCTCTCGCCCGGGACTCGGTGCGGTTGAGAACCGTGACCGAGGCACACGCTCGGGACAGGCCGTAGACGGCGGCGCGCGCGGCGCCCCCCGCGCCGAGCACCACGGCGTTCGCGGCCTCCAGGCCCTCCGGGATCTCCCGAGCCAGCGCGGCGTTCACGCCTTCCCAGTCGCTGTTCGTGCCGATCAGGCGGTCCCCGTCGCGGGTCACGGTGTTGACCGCGCCGATCGTCCGGGCCGTCTCGTCGACCTCGTCCAGCCACTCCATGATCGCGATCTTGTGGGGAATGGAGACGGCCAGCTGTCGGATGCCCAGGGCCCGAGCCCCGGCCACGGCGTCGCCGAGCGAGTGCTCGGGCACGTCGAAGGCCAGGTAGACGGCGTCGATGCCCAGGGCCCGGAAGGCCGCGTTGTGCATGGCGGGCGAGCGTGTGTGGCTGGCCGGGTGCAGCACCACGCCGCACAGGTCGGTCTCGGGCGTGATCGCGTCCGGCATGGGACGAGGGATATCTCATCCCTCCGGCGCCAGCCATGTGCTCCGCCTTTCGAGCGGCCGCCGGCTTTGGTATCCAAGGCCCGTCGTCGAACCGGGCCCGCTCCTCGGCAGGCCCCTCGCCCGGACGGGAGCCCCGACATGCCGCAAGAGACCCCGCGTGTCGCGGCGGTCCGCAAGAAGTTGGACGAGCTTCGGGCGGAGCGGATCGCCGCCGTAGCGGAGACGTCCTTCGCGTGAAGATCCGAACCCGGTTCGCGCGCTTCGCGGGTCTGTTCGCGTTGCTCCTGGCGGGGTGCGGGCCGGCGGGCCCGCACGATGACTCTCCGGTCATCGCTCGCGTCGACGGAGAGGCGGTCAGCGCCGCAGAGATCGACGCGCTCGCCGAGCGGCTCTCGGCCGGAGCGCCCCGCAAGCCCCCGGCGGATCGGGAGGTCGCCCTCGAGGCCTGGATCCGGCATCGGATCCTGCAGGCCGAGGTCGAGGCGCGCGAGATCGACCAGCGCGAGGCCTACCGGCAGCGCGTGCTCGGGATCGAAGGGCGCGCCTTTCGCGGTCGCCAGGAGCTCGCGCGGAACGCGATCATCAATGCGCTGACGGAGGAGCTGGCACCCAGCGAGGAGGATCTGCGCGCGCGTTACGAGAAGTATGCAGATCGCTTCCGGACGACCCAGGTGCAGCTTCGGCAGATCGTGGTCGAGTCGCGAGAGGAGCTCAACGAGGCGCGCAAACGGATCGCCCGGGGCGAGAGCTTCGAGGCCGTGGCGCGAGAGCAGAACCTGGATCCGGCACTTCGCGCGAGCGGCGGCGACCTGGGCTGGCTCGAGCAGCGGAAGCTCCCGACGACGGTGATCGGTCCGGCCCACAAGCTGATCGAGCCGGGTCAGGTCAGCGATCCCTTCCGAGACCGCGAAGGCCGCTGGAACCTCGTCCAGCTGGTCGGCAAGCAGGATGCGGTCCTGCGCGACTTCGAGTCCGTGCGCGACCAGCTCGAGTACGAGCTGCGCGTGGTCCGGAGCCGCGAGGCCGTCGAGGAGCTGCTCGGTGCGCGCCGCGAGGCGGTGAAGGTCGAGCGGCTGTCGGGCTTCGAACGGACGCCGCCGCCGGCCCCGCCCGCCGACGCCCCCCCGGCGTCCGAGCCCTCGTCCCCGACGCCGGAGGCGCCGCCCCCGGCGCCCGATTCGGGCGAGGCTACTCCCGACTCCGCGCCAGCGCCGACTTGAGGTCTTCCCACACGCTCCGGCGGTTCTCGGGTGTGTACTGTCGCAGCACGTAGGCGGGGTGCAGGGTCGGCATCAGCGGGATGCCACGGTACTCCTGCCAGCTTCCCCGGATGCGCGTGATGGCGACGTCGCGTCCCAACAGCAGGCTGGTGGCGGGCTTCCCGAGCGCGACGATCACCTTCGGCTTGACCGCGTCGATCTGACCGTCGAGGAAGGGCCGGCAGGCGTTCACCTCGGGCGGAAGCGGCGTCCGGTTCTTGGGCGGTCGGCACTTCACGATGTTGCAGATGTAGACCGAGCTGCGCGGGATCTCGATTCCCTTCTCGATCATCTGGGTCAGGAGCTCGCCCGCCCGACCGACGAAGGGCAGGCCGCTCTTGTCTTCCTGCTCACCGGGCCCTTCGCCCACGAACAGGATGTCCGCGTCCGGGTTGCCGTCGCCGAACACGATCTGCCGGCGGCCCTCGCAGAGCCCACAGCGCTGGCAGTCGCCGAGCTCCTCCCGCACCTGCTCGAGGGTGGGATCGGCGCCCCAGGGTGCGACACCCGGCAGGTCGGACGGAGCTTCCCGGGCGGGCTCCGCGCGGAGCTCGAAGCGCTCGCTCGCGGGCGGGCTGTCGAGGCCCGGTGCTGCCGCGGGCTCCGGGGTGGGGGCGGGCGTCCCTGCCGCGCTCGGCAGCGGTTCCCACGCGTCGATTCCTTCTTCGATCCACTCCGCGACCGTCTCGCGCGCGTCCGCGAGGAGCGCGGCGGCTGTGTCCCGCGGAGGAGCCGTTCCGGGGTCTCCGGCCATGCGGCTCACTCTCCCAGCTGCCGCAGCACGCTGCCCGCCAGCTGCTCGTCGCGCAGGCGCCCGGCCTGGCTGTCGAGGGGCCGGCCGGTTCCGGCTTCGATGGTGCCGTGGCGCTGACGCTCGATCTTCGCCTCCACCTCGAAGGCGAAGCCCGGGTCGTTCTCGGCATCGTGACAGCTGCCGCAGATCTGCAGGATCACGCAGGAGTCGCACTTGTCTCCCAGGCTGATGATCGTGCCGATCTTCTTGGCCTCCTTGGGGATGTGGGCTTCGCCGGGGCCATGGCAGGACTCGCAGCCGACCCGCCCGAGGTCGGGCTGCGATCTCGGATCCGACGCGGCCTGGCTCGCGAAGCCGCCGGGGCGGTCGAAGGCCGTTGTGTGGCAGCGCAGGCAGCTCGCGTCGTTCAGCTTGCCGCGGGTCTCGAGGCTGTCGAGCGAGTGGCCGTGGGGGCTCTGCTTCCAGGTCGCGTACTCTGCCGGGTGGCAGCTCTGGCAGGCGTCCGAGCCCACGTAGGCGACGTCGCTCGGCAGCAGCTCGCCCGGGCGCTCGCCACCCAGGGCCTCTCGCTGTTCGGGCGTCATCGCGGCGATGGCCAGGTGCGAGACGTTCTTGCGGAAGCTCTCGTACTCGAAGCCCAGGGAGTGGGTCGGGTTGTGGCAGCCGACGCAGACCGGCTCGTAGTTGCCCTTGTCGACGAAGCCCTTGGTGAGATGGGGTCCACCGCGCCCGTGGCAGTTCTCGCAGCTGACGTCCTCGAGGTGCGGCGGGGCGTCCGCGATCGAGTAGCCGCCCGGCTCGTCGAAGCCCACCACGTGACAGGAGACGCACTCCGGGTTCCGCTCGGCGCCGTGGGTCACCAGCGTGTCGTAGGCGCTCGCGTGCTGGGTGTAGTGCCAGCTCTCGAGCTCGAGTTCGTGGCAGACTCCGCAGACGTCGCTGCCCGTGTAGCCCCTGGGGTTGAGCAGGAAGGGGATCTTCTCGCCGGCGATCTTCGCGATCGTCATCCGCGCGAGCGCCGGATCGCGGACCTCGCGCCAGCCGGTGATGCGGTGCACGATCCGGCGTTCTCCGTCGAGGAAGAAGATGTCGGGCACGCCGCCCCGGAGGCCGTAGAGGTTCTGGACGGTCTGGCCCGGGTCCAGCAGGACTCCCTCCAGATCGAGCTTCTGCTCCCGGATCATCTCGCGAACCTCGCGCGGTCGGTCCAGGATCGAGATCGGAACCAGCAGGGGCCTCTTGTCGGCGGGGATCCGCGCGATCTGCGGGGCCAGGTAGGCGAGCGCGTTGTGACAGTGGGGGCAGGTGTGGAGGAAGAAGATCAGCACCACCGGACGCCCGGCATGGTCGGCCAGGCGGAAGGGCTCGCCGCCGTCGAGTCGGACCGTCTCGAACAGGGGCGCCTGGGGCTTCTGGCCGAAGCTCCGGGCCGCGTCTTCCCGCGCCGGCAGCCGCAGGTTGGTCCGCAGCAGCTCTTCGACCCGCTCGGCCTCGTCGCTGCGCTTGGGGTCGAACCCGGAGGTGCCGAAGCTGAGGTAGCCCTCGGCATCGGCGGTGATGATGGTGACCGGTGCCTGCAGGCCCAGGCGCCGGGTGATCCGCCCCGACGAGTCGTCGATCACCGGGAAGTCCAGCGTCTGCTTCGCCGCGAACTCCCGCGCGCGCGTGCGCGTGGTTCCGATCGCCACCCCGAGCACGCCGAAGTTGTGGGAGGTGGACAGCTGCGACAGCGCCTGGACGGCCTCGGTTGCGGGCGCTGCGGCGGGCATCTCGGGGTTGAAGAAGACGAGCAGCAGCCGACGGCCGATGTAGTCCGAGATCGAGATCCGCTGATTGTCGAGACTGGTTCCCTCGAAGGCGGGCAGGGGCCGCTCGTGGGGCGAGCGTGCCTGGGCGGGGGGCGCGGCGCCGGGTGCGGCGATCACCGCCAGCGCGAGCAGGACGAGCAGGGCCGGGAAGAAGGCGGAGCGGGGTCGACGCACGCGCGCAGGATACCCGCGACCCGGGGGCGGGCAAGCAAGCTCGGAAGGCTGCTGCTCCCTCTGGACGCAGCGAGGCGCCGTCCGGGGGACGGCGCCTCGGGTGTCGCGGTCGGGGACGCTCGGCGTCTCAGGCCTTCTCGAGGATGTGGATCCCGCAGGCGCTTCCCAGCCCGATCACGTGGGTGAGGCCGAGCTTCGCGCCCTCCACCTGACGCTGGCCGGCTTCGCCGCGCAGGTGCGTCGAGACCTCGTAGATGTTCGCGATGCCGGTGGCGCCCAGGGGGTGTCCCTTCGAAAGGAGCCCGCCCGAGACGTTCACGGGGATCCGGCCGCCCAACGCCGTCTCGCCCTCGTCGATCATGCGACCGGCGTCTTCGGGCTTGCCGAGACCCAGATTGCCGTAGTGCAGGATCTCCGCGGTCGCGAAGCAATCGTGAAGCTCGACGAGATCGATGTCCTCCGGTCCCACACCCGCCATCTCGTAGGCCTTGGCGGCGGCCCGTTGGGTGCAGGTGTTGACGTCGGGCATGGTGAGATTGCGCTCCTGGTAGGGATCGCTCGTCATCACCGACGCCCGCACCTTCACGGCGCGGTTGCTCCCGATCTCCTTGAGCTTGCGCTCGCTGACGAGCACGGCGGCCGCCGACCCGTCCACGTTCACCGAGCACATCAGCTTGGTGTTCGGGTAGGAGATCATCTCGGCGTTCATGACCGTCTCGAGGGGCGTCTCGATCTGGTACATCGCCTTGGGGTTCATGGTCGAGTGGTGGTGGTTCTTCACCGACACCTTGGCGAACTGCTCGAAGGTGGTGCCGTAGTTCCGGGTGTGCTCCATGCCCGCCTCGGCGAAGACGGTGGGCATGGTTCCCGAGCCCAGCAGCCCCTCGGTGGGGATTCCCTTGCGGCCGCCGCCACCGCCGAGGAGGCCCTTGCCCATCTGCTCGACACCGACTGCCAGAACGACGTCGTAGATGCCGGCCTTGATGGCCATCCATCCCTCCCGGAAGGCAGTCGCGCCCGTCGCGCAGGCATTCGCGCAGTTCACCACCGGGATCCCGGTCTGCCCGATCTCGGCGAGTACCCGCTGGCCGACCATCGCACCGGCCTGGCCGAGGTTGCCGCAGTACAGCGCCTCCATGTCTCCGATGCCGAGGCCGGCGTCCTCCAGGGCCATCAGGGCGGCCTGCGCGCCGATCTTCGGGACGGGCGTGTCCGGGAAGCGACCGAACTTGATCATGTCCACGCCGAGGATGAAAACGTCACTCATGGGGTTCTCCGTTCACCGGCCTCCGCGTGCGGGGCCGGACTGGCCTTCGGGCCGATGGAAGAAGGTCTCAGCTACGGGGCTGGAAGTAGTAGGTGAGGTACTCGTTGCCCTCGGCGTCCTTGCGGGGCGCCGTCTGGTACACGACCTCGATGGGCATGCCCATCGTGATCTTCTCGGGGTCGGGCTCGATGTTGATCAGGTTGCCCTTGACGGTGCCGCCGCCCTCCAGATCGACGATGGCCGACACGTAGGGCACCTCGATTCCGGGGAACGAGCGATGCACGATCGAGTAGACGTACAGCTCGCCGTGGTTCGAGAGCGGCTGGCCCGCGAGCTTGCCCTGGGTCGAGCAGCTCGAGCAGACATCGCGCTCCCCCAGGAACACGGCTCCGCACTCACCGCACTTGTAGCCTTCCAGATAGGGGTCCCCGTTCTCGGGGATCTTCAGGAAGGGCACGACGGGCAACAGCGCCGCCGTTTCCGATGCTTCCGGCATGGGGCTTCTCCTCCCGTGTCCTCTCGGGGGGTGTCTTCCGGGAGGAACGCGGGAGCAGGATGGCAGCTTGCCTACACGCGTGTCAACGGCGGCTGGCTGGCTCGGGCTGGCGCCCAGGAACGGGCTCAGGAGCGAGTCTTGAGCTCCGCGAGCAGCTCCTTGAAGTAGGAGTTGCCCGACTCGAAGGTGAGCGCCATCTGCAGGTGGTTGATGGCCCCGGCGGTGTCCCCGCGATCGATCGCGGCGGCGGCCTTCTGGTAGAACTGCCGGCCCTGGGGCGTCTTGCCCTGGCGCTCCTCGCTGTCCTTCTTCGCGTGGCTGGCACGGGCCTCGGCGAGCTGCATGCGCCGGGCGCCGTCGCCGCTGCGCCGCTGGTCGTCATAGGCGGCGCGCCGTCTCGGATCGCGCAGCACGCAGTACGCCTCGGTGACCCGCTTCGAGATCTGCGCGCACTCGTCCCGGAGTCCCGCCTCCAGGTGCCGGTTGGCGTCCGGGTGGAAGGTCCGGGAGGTCTGGAAGTAGGCCTTCTTGACCTCGCTCTGGGTCGCCTCGGGCTCCAGGTGCAGAAGCTGGTAGTAGTCGAGCTCGTCGATGATCTTGACGAGCGCGCGGATCTCCAGTGAGGGGAGGGACTCCAAGGCTGCGGGCTCCTGAGCGCAGGGTCGTTCGGGGATGGCCTTGCTCGCGTGGATCAGGAGTCCTCGTCGAGACCCGCCGAAAGGTTGGTGTGGTTGCGGTCGAAGAGGTCGTCGCCGTCGCCGTCTTCCGGCTCCAGCTCCACCACCGCTTCCTCCATCAGCTCGAGCTCGGTGGAGTCGGTCTCGTCGAGCACGACGTTGGTCTCCGACTC
>JANQSB010000587.1 GCA_028284295.1 Myxococcota bacterium
GCGGGATACGAGGCCGAGCCCTTCCTGGTCGCCGACGCATCCGGGTCGGAGGCGCGCGCGGGACACGAGATCGCCGCGCGGCTGGGAGAGCCGGGCGACGAGGACCTCCTGGTGCTCCTGGCAGACTCCCAATCGGTGGACGTCAACGCACTCTCCCAGGGGCTGCCGGAAGCGTTGGATGGCGCCACGGTGCTGGGCGCGGGTGCGGCCGCGGTACCGCGGGGACGACCGCTCCTGTGGTCGGGTGCGGAGCATTGCTCGGACGCCGTCTCGGGCTGGATCCTGCGCGGGGCCAGGCCGCGGGTCTCGGTGGCTCAGGCCGGTCGAGCACTCACGGAGCCCCTGACCGTCACGCGTGCGCGCGGCCACTGGGTGCTGGGAATCGCGGGTCGTCCGGCGCTCGACGTCTACGAGGAGGCCATGCGACTCGCAGGCCTCGATGCCTCGCCAGAGAGCCCATCGCCCCTGCTGGTGGGCCTTCTCGAAGGTGAGGAAGGCGGCGCGGAAGAGCCCCTGGCACGCAACGTCGTCGGTCTCGATCCGGCAAGGCGGGCCTTCTCGGTGCCCGAGCCGATGTACTCCGGCCGCCGTCTCGTCTTCCTGGCCCTGGATGGCGAAGACGCTCGCGAGGAGCTGGCCAGGCGCACACGCGGCCTGGACTCCCACGATCCACGCTTCGGGCTGTACCTGAACTGCCGGGCCCGGGGCCAGGCCCTCTTCGGAGAGCCGGGTGTGGAGGTCCGAGAGATTGCGAACGTATTCGCAAGCTGTCCGCTGGTCGGAGTGACGGGTCCCTTCCAGCTCGCCCCGCTCGCTGGAGGTCGCTCCCCGTCCGTTCTCACCTACGCGGGGGTCCTGGCGCTCGTTTCGTAACGGCGGTTGATCGAACGTCTCGCTTGGCTATCTTGTTCCGTATGTCGGGAAACGATTCCGATATTCGGAACAACGATATTCGGAACAACGACTCTCGCGAAGAGATCCGTGGAGGGAGCGGCCGGGGCGGGGGTGGGGTTCCGCCGAGCCCCGCTCAGTCGGGGACCGTCGAGAAGGCCATCGACGTGCTGTTCCACCTGAACGCGCAACCCGAGGCGCGGGGAGTGACGGCCATCGCGGCCGAGCTCGGACTCGCCAAGTCGAGCGTTCACAGGCTGCTCGTCACCCTCACCGGTCGCGGACTCGTCGAGCAGGACGAGCGGGGTCGCTATCGGCCCGGCATCGGGCTCGTTGCGCTCGGCCTCGGCGCGCTCGAGCGCGAGCCGGTGGTGGTCGCGGCCCGACCCGTGCTCGAGCAGGAAGCCGAGGCTCTCGGCGAGACCTTCTTCCTCGTCGGACAGCGAGCGCACGAGATCGTCGTGCTCGACAAGGTCGAGGGGACGGGCTTCCTGCGCGCCGCGCCGAGGGTCGGGAGCGCGGTTCCCGTCCATGCGACCGCCGTCGGCAAGCTCTACCTGGCTTTCGCCTCCGAGGACGTCGTCTTCCCGACGGGCCCGCTCGAGGCGTTCACGCCGGGGACGGCGGTCGACCCCGGCGCCCTGCGCGCGGCGGTCGCCGAGACCAAGCTGCGTCGCTGGGCGTCGAATCGCGACGAGTGGATCCCGGGGCTCTCGGTGCTGGCGGCACCGGTTCTCGTGGGTGAGCGCATGCTCGCCGCCGTCGCGCTCGCGATGCCCTCGCCGCGCATGGAGGAGTTCGGGGAGGAGCCGCTGGCACGCCGCGTGGTGGCCGCCGGAGCGCGAATCGCGCGCAGACTGACCTCGGGCGAGGGACGCGACGCGAGCAGGGGTAGCGGATGAAGGTCTGGATCGACGGTCGGGTGGTGGACGCCAGCGAGGCCACGGTGCCCGTCACCGACCATGGCCTCCTCTACGGCGACGGCGTGTTCGAGGGCATCCGGATCTACGGACGCCAGGTATTCCGGCTGCTCGATCATCTGCGCCGATTCGCGAGCGGTGCGCGCGCGATCGGTCTCGCACTGCCCGTCGATCTGCAGGGCGTCGAGAAGATCGTCCTCGAGACCGCGCGTGCGTTCGGCCAGGACGAGGCCTATCTGCGCCTGGTGGCCACGCGAGGAGTCGGTGGCCTGGGCGTCGACCCGACCACCTGTCACGAGCCCCGCCTCTTCTGCATCGCGGCGACGATCGACATCTTCTCGGCCGAGCAGCTGCGCGCGGGTATCGCACTCGCGACCGTGAGCGTCCGTCGGCCCGCGCTGGACGCCCTCGATCCGCGCGTGAAGAGCCTCAACTACCTGAACAATGCGCTCGCCAAACGCGAGGCGAAGCTGCGGGGCGCAGACGAGGCGCTGGTGCTGAATGCCGCGGGACGGATCGCCGAGGCGAGTGTGGCGAACGTCTTCGTGGCGCGCGGGGGCGAGCTCGTCACGCCCCCGACGACCGATGGATCGCTGGACGGCATCACCCGGGACAGCGTGATGCAGATCGCCGCGTCCCTCGGAGTGCGCGCGACCGCCGAGAGCCTGTCGCGGCTGGACCTGCTGCGCGCCGACGAGGCGTTCCTGACGGGCAGTGGCGCGCGCATCGTGCCGGTCGCCAGCCTCGACGGCCAGCCGGTCGGCTGGGACGACACGGCGCCGGGGGATCGTCCCGTCACGCGCCGCATCGTCGAGGCCTTCCCCGCCTTCACCCGGGCGAACGGGACGCCCTTCTGAGCGGATCGCTCGAGGGGCTTCCCCCAGGGGTCAATCGGCGACTCGCTGGATGGAAGGGGGGAGCCCGGTCGATTTCCGTTGAGATTTCGGACGTCTTGGGTGTAGCCTATTCACCACTATCCAACCGAGGCGTCGCCTCCCCGATCCGTCCGGAGATCCCCGTGTCCCTTCGCTTGCTGCTGGCCCTGCTGTCCCTGTCCCTTCTGGCGGTCCCCGCCGCGAGTGCCGCCACGATCGGCTTCGATCCTTCCGACCAGACCGTGAGCAAGGGCGACTCCTTCACCGTCGACATCGTGATCAGCGACGTCGTCGCACCGGTCAATCTGTTCGAGCTCGACCTGGTCTTCGACGCGAGCGTCCTCACCGCGACCGCCGTCACCGACGGGGGCTTCCTTCCCGCTCCGACCATCCCGATCCAGAACACCATCACGCCCGGCCGCGTCGAGTATGCACTCGCCTCCGTGAGCCTCGGCGCCATCGGCAGCGGCGTGTTGGCGACGGTCTCCTTCGATGCGGTCGCCGCCGGCAAGACGGCGCTCTCCCTCGAGAACGTCCTGGTCGCGTCGCTCGGCACGCCCGTCCTCGTGAATCTGCGGGACGGCTCGGTCGCGGTGAGCAACCCCGTTCCGGAGCCGACGGCTGCCCTGGTGTTCGGCCTGGGACTCCTGGTCGTGAGCCGGCGGGTGCGCGCCCGGCGCTAGCAGGCGAACGCTTCGCGTTCGCTCGCTGTGGGGTCTGCACTTCGTGCAGACCTTACCTGGCCGGCGACTTCAGGCGATGGCCTGGAAGCCGCCGGGCTCGTATCCCATCAGCTCGCGGACCCGGGCGGGTGCGGCCTCGACCGTCTCCACGCCGTTGCTCACCGCGTGGTCCTCGATGCTGCGCAGCCAGGACAGCACGTAGCCGACGTAGAGTCCGATCCGGATCTCGCCCGTCCCGTTCGCGCCGCCGCCGTGCAGGACGTCGCCGCTGTAGAGGAGCACCGATCCACGGGGCATCGTGGCCTGACAGATCTCGTCCGGCTCCGGGCGTCGCCGCTTGTCCCAGAGGTGGCTGCCCGGCGCGACGCGGGTCGCACCGTTCCGCTCCGTGAAGTCGGTCAGGGCGAGGTTGCCGCTCACCAGGAGCTCCGGCCGCGGCGGGGGGTAGTACATCCACGAGTCGGCGTCCCGGTGCAGGGTCTGATCCGATTCGCCCTCGCCCAGGACCATGAGCTCCCCGGTAGACAGCCGGAAGTCGCGGCAGCGCCCGCCGAGGAAGTGCTTGGCCATGTCGAGCAGCAGGGGATCGGTGACCACCCGGGAGAAGTGACTCGAGCGGGCGAGCAGGCCGTGCAGGCGTTTGGTCTTGAAGCCGAAGAACTCGTTCGGGAGCTCGTCGCCCTCGGTGTTCGCCCAGTCCGCCGCGTCCAGGTGGGGTGTGAAGTCGGCGACGAGGGCGTCGACGAGATCGGGCGCGAAGGCGTCCTCGACGATCACGCCGCCGTCGCGGGAGAGGGTCGCGAAGATCTCGTCGCGGGAGTCGCTCGCCTTGTGGCGGGCCAGCTCGGGCACGGTGGATCCTCCTCGGGGTGACCCGGGACAGTCTCCCGGAGTCGGCGGTCCCGGGCAAACCAGCGTGCCAGACGGCCCGACGGCGTCTCCTCCCCGCTATTCTCCCGGCCATGCGGTGGACCCAGTCCTTCATTCCGACCCTTCGCGACGATCCGGCGGATGCCGAAGCCGTGAGTCACAAGCTCCTGCTGCGCGCGGGCTTCGCGCGGCAGCTGATGAGCGGCGTCTACTCGCTGCTTCCGCTCGGCCAGCGCGTCCGGCTGAAGATCATCGGGATCATCCGGGACGAGATGAACGCCATCGGAGCGCAGGAGTTCCTGCTGCCTTCCATGCACCCCCGAGAGGTGTGGGAGCAGTCCGGCCGCTGGAGCGCCGTCGGGCCGGAGATGTTCCGCTTCGAGGACCGTCGCGGCTCCGACATCGCGCTCGGGATGACCCACGAGGAGATCTTCACCCACGTCGCGACGGAGATCCGCTCCTACAAGCAGCTGCCGCAGGTCTTCTATCAGTTCCAGGCGAAGTTCCGCGACGAGGCGCGGCCCAAGAGCGGACTGCTGCGGGTGCGCGAGTTCACGATGAAGGACTCCTACTCGTTCGACGTCGACGAGCCGGGGCTCGACGCCGCCTTCGAACGCCACTTCGAGGCGTACCGGAAGATCTTCAACCGGCTCGGCTTCGAGGCCATCGCGGTGGAGGCCTCTTCGGGCATGATGGGCGGCGACCAGTCCATCGAGTTCATGCTCGCGAGTGACGCGGGCGAGGACTGGATCGCCTCCTGCGCGGCCTGCGGCTACGCGGGCAACACCGAGAAGGCCGGCTCGAAGCTGCCGGCGGTCGAGGACGAGCCCGGGCCCGCGGCCCCGGAGAAGTTCGCCACCCCGAAGGTCCGGACCATCGAGGACCTCGAGAAGTTCGAGGGGGGCACGCCGGGCATCCGCCAGATCAAGACCCTCGTCTACAAGGTGGACGGCAAGGACGTCCTGCTGCTCCTGCGCGGCTGCGACGTGCTCTCCGAGCAGAAGCTCCTCGACTCGGTGGAGGGCGAGGAGATCCGCCCCGCGACGGGCGACGAGATCCGCGCGGCCCTGGGCGCTTCTCCGGGGAGCCTGGGTGCGGTGGGTGTCGACCTCTTCGTGATCGCCGACGAAGCACTGAGGGGCCGCACCAACCTGACCACTGGCGCGAACGAGGACGACTTCCACCTGCGCGGCGTCGACATCGAGCGCGACATCGACGTGAAGGGCTGGCTCGACCTGCGCGAGGTGCAGGACGGCGAGCCGTGCCCCCTGTGCGAGAGCCCGCTGTCGGTCTACAAGACCATCGAGGTGGGCCACATCTTCAAGCTCGGGACGAAGTACAGCGATGCCATGGACGCGACGGTGCTCGACGAGAACGGCGCCACCCGTCCCGTCGTCATGGGCTGCTACGGGATCGGGGTCGAGCGCAACCTGGCCGCCATCGTCGAGGCACACCACGACGAAGCGGGCATCATCTGGCCCATGAACGTGGCGCCCTTCGAGGTGGTGGTCACGGTCGTGAAGCCCAAGGAGGTGACCTGCGCCGAGGCCGCCAACCGGCTCTACGACGCACTCCAACAGGGCGGCATCGACGTGCTGCTCGACGACCGGGACGAGCGGCCTGGCGTCAAGTTCAAGGACGCCGATCTGGTGGGGATCCCCTACCGACTGACCGTGGGTCCCAAGGGACTCTCGGACGGGGTCGTCGAGCTGCGCAATCGGCGAACGGGTGAGTCACGGGATCTTCCCATAGACCACGCCGCCGAAACCGTGATCGAGGCAGTCCTCGACGAACGCCGATAGCTCGCAACTGGCGTCCAAAATTCCCTACACGCAACGGGAAATCAGGATAGTATCTCGGTCGCCGCCGGCTCGGGCCGGGATCGCGGTACCGGGCACACCGATCCACAACCGCCCGTCCCGCCCCCGCACCGCGGGCCCACTCGAGCTCATCCGAATCGCAGATCGAACAGGAGATCCGACATGGAGATCATCAGCACCATCTACGGCTGGGAGTTCCTGCTCCGCTGGGTCCACTACATGGCCGGCGTCGCCTGGATCGGCATGCTCTGGTACTTCAACTTCGTCCAGACCCCGTTCTTCGGCAGCGAGCTGGGCGGCGGCGTCAAGGGCGCCATGACCCGCGGCCTCGTGCCCAATGCGCTGTGGTGGTTCCGCTGGGGCGCGATGTTCACCTTCCTGTCGGGCTGGAGCATCATCCTCCTCAAGCTGCACATGGGGAACGCGCTCTCGTCGCCCTACATGGGGCGCATCCTGACGGGCGGCATCATGGGCACCTTCATGTGGGCGAACGTGTGGTTCATCATCTGGCCCGCCCAGAAGGTCGTGATCGCGTCCGCCGAGCAGGTGGCCGGCGGTGGCGAGGCGATCCCCGAAGCCGCCGCGCGCGGTGCGCGGGCCGGAACCGCTTCTCGCATCAACACGCTCTTCTCGATCCCCATGCTCTTCTTCATGGGTGCGGCGGCCCAACTGCCGTACTTCCTCGCCGAGGCGAGCATCGGCACCTGGTGGATCGCGATGCTCGTGATCGTGGTGGCGGTGGAGATCCACGCCCTGATCGGTCCGGGTCTGCCCACCCAGAAGCCGCTCACCAGCGTGTCGGGAACCATCCACGCGGGCCTCGCACTGGCCCTGGTGCTCTACGTGGTCGGCTGCATCGTCTGACTCGGACGCAGACCGCACCGCATCTTCGCGACCTTCTCGCGCTGGCCGTCTCGACGTACGGCAGTACGCTGACGAGGCGGAGTGTCAGCCCTCGCTGGCGAGGTAGGCGGCCAGGGCGGGGATCTTCGGCTCCAGGAAGGGCATCGGGACCATGTTTCGCGTGTCCCGCTTCGGTGTGTAGCCCTCGGGATAGGTGCCGTGGACGATGCGGGCCTCGAGCAGGGACTCCGAGGCGCCCGCGACGGCGGGACCCAGGACGCCGTCCAGCTTGGGGTCCGGGTGGTGGCACGCGATGCAGTTGGTCTTGTAGGCGCTCTCGCCGAGGCTGACGAGGTCCACGGGCTCGGCTTCTGCCTCGTCGACCGGAGGCGCCGCCGCGGCTCCGCCGGTCGCGGCAGCGGGCCGTGCGCTCGGGCCTGCCGTGTCACTGCCTTCGGAGCAGCTCAGGGACAGCAGGGCGGCTGTGGCGATCGCCTTGAACCAAGCCTGGATCTCCTGGGTCTTCATCGGGGCCTCTCTCGATGGGGGCGCTCGGGGGAGCAGGTTATAGCAGGCGGCCGCGATATCGTTCGTCCATGACCGACGGATCGACGGCCGGCATCCGGACCCTCGCCAATGCGGTCACCCTGACCCGGGTGCTGTGCGTGCCGCTCCTGGCCGCGGCGATCCTCGGCGGGGCGGAGATCGTCGCCGCCGCTCTCTTCGGCTGGGCGGTCGCGACCGACCTGGTCGACGGGCGGCTGGCGCGTCGCCGCGGCGAGGTCTCGAATCTGGGCGGCCTGCTCGACCACAGTGCCGACGCCCTCTTCTGCAGCGTGGGTCTGGGGGCGCTGGCCTTCGCGGGGGCGGTGCCCGCGCCGCTTCCCTTCCTGGTGGCGCTGGCCTTCACCCAGTACATGCTCGACTCGAGGAGCATCGCGGGCCAGCCGCTGCGGGCCAGCTTCCTGGGCCGCTGGAACGGGATCCTCTACTTCGTGATGGTCGGCATCCCGGTGATTCGCGACGCCCTGCAGCTCTCGTGGCCCGGTGCGGGCCTCGTGAGGATGCTCGGCTGGGGACTGGTGGCCTCGACGCTGGTCTCGATGGCCGACCGGGCCTGGGCGCTCTGGGTCAGCCGTCGCTGACCGTCGCCTCGCCACTCGCCGCCTCCGTGCCGAAGAGCTCCCGGTTGGCGCGGCGCAGGAAGAGCAGTCCGATGGCGGCGTTGAAGAAGATGAAGAAGTTGTGCTGCACGAAGCCGAAGGCCGCCATCTGGCCCTCGTGACCCGGGAAGAGGAAGACCCACAGCGAAATCGCGACGGTGCGCATCGGGCCCGGTGTCGCCGCGCCGAAGAAGATCACGGGCAGGTAGCCGAGCATCTCTCCGAAGCCGACCTCGACGCCGAAGAGGCGCAACGCCAGGGTGTAGATCACGACGGCCGAGAGCAGGGCCGGTGAGCGCATCGCGATGACGGCCAGGTAGTGCCAGGGCTTCGCTTCCCGGAAGGCCTTGAAGCCCGGCTGGGCGCGCAGCTTCTCGCCTGCGCCCAGGCGACCGGCGAAGAAGAGCAGGAAGACCACGAGGAAGATCCCGGCAGCGATCGCGATGGTCGGGATCAATGCGAACTGCGGAGGCAGGGATTCCGAGCGCGACAGGTATCCGATCGAGGCCCAGAGCAGCAGGTAGTAGAACTCGCAGAACATGATGAAGAGCATGCTCGAGCCCACCTCCCAGCCCGGCACGCCGTATCGGCGGTTGAGGTAGAGACCCATCGCACCCTTGCCGACCTGCTCGTTCAGGATGGAGAGGATGTAGCTGCTGCCGCGAATGGGGAGGATGTCGAGGTAGCGGAGCTTCGTGTTGAACCAGCTGACCACCGACCAGACGACGGCCGTGTCGATGAGGAAGAAGAGGAAGGAGTAGGGGACCATCAGCAGCAGCCACTCCCCCCAGCTGACGCCGCTGAAGACTCCGCCGAGGTAGCTGACGACGCCCATCCCCTCGCGCGCCGCGGCGCCGCTGATCTTCACGTACAGGTACGCGAAGCAGGCGATGGTGATCGCCCAGGGCAGCAGCTTCTGCCAGGTGCGCGTCGCCGGTCGCCCGGCCTCGGCCGGGGCGTCGGGGCTCTGTCCGGACGTTGCGGTCATTCGGCCTCCGGCCCCACGCAGTGTCGCAGGGTCTCGTCGAGGGAGCTGAGCTCGACACCGAGTCGCTTGCAGGCAGACTGTGTGTCGATCCGGTCGTCGTGCTGGAGAACGTCGAACATGGCGCGCGTCATGGGCGGGTTCGCGCTCAGTCGCTCGAGCAGGCCGATGGCCGCATGCGCGAGTCCGAGCGGGACGGGGAACATGGTGGGCTTCTTCCCGTGCAGGGCGGCAGCGCGCGCGACCAGCTCGCGGTGAGGCAGGCACTCCGGGCCGCCCAGGTCGAGCGCGTCGTCGATCGGCGGGTTGCACTCGAGCGCCGCCCGGACCGCCTGCAGCACGTCGCGCGCGTCGATCGGCTGCTGCAGGGTGCGGCCGGCGCCGACCATCGCGAGCAGACCGCTCGTCGCCTGCTTGCGGAGCGAGAAGGACGCGAAGTCGCCGGCCCCCAGGACCATGGGGACGCGCAGGACGCAGGTGGGGACCGAGCCCGCCGCGAGGATGGCCTCCGCGCGCCCCTTCGATGCCAGGCAGGCGTTCTTCGCATCGGGCTTCGACCCGAAGATGCTCAGGTAGACGATCCGCTCGAGCCCGGCGTCGGCGGCGGCCGCGGCCAGCGCCTCACAGGTTCGCTCGTGAGCGTCCTCGTAGCGCGCGCCCCCTCCCTCCTTGATGATGCCGACGAAGTGCACCACGGCTCGGCAGCCGTCCGCCGCCTCGGCGAGTGCGGATCGGTTCGTGTAGTCCACGATGCGGACGTCCAGGTCGCCGCCGTCCGGGCGCGAAGCACGCACCTGCTCGGCCGCCCGCTCGGAACGCACCACGGCCCGGAAGGACGCCGCGCTCGGAGCTGCGGCGATCAGGCTGCGGCCCAGGTGGCCGTTCGCGCCGGTCACCAGGATGGGGGCCGCGCCACTCGACATCCGCGCAGATTAGCAGGCCGCGATTGACTTCTCGGTCCGGCCCCGCTGCAATCCCGCCGTGACCCGCGTCTACAAGGTCGTCGCCTGGCTCGCGCTGGCCGTTCTGCTCGCCAGCATCCTGTGGCTGGCCCGGCTGCAGGCGGCCGGGCCCGAACGGGTCGAGCTGCGGCTCGAGAGCGGGGCTCCGGCGACCCTGTACCTGCCCTGGCCCGCGAACTCCGAGGCGCCGGAGGGGCCGGGCCCTCCGGCGGTCGTGCTCGCCCACGGCTTCGCGTCCGACCGCAGTGGCATGGGCGTGCTGGCGCGGTCGCTCACCCAGGCAGGCTACGCGGTGCTCTGCTTCGACTTCCGCGGACACGGCGAGAACCGCAAGCCCTTCGTCCGTCGCGGCGGGCGCAAGGAGTCCCTCTTCGCGGACATGCGCGCGGCGGTCGACTTCCTGCGCACCTCGCCGGACGTCGACGGCGCCCGGATCTCGGTGATGGGCCACTCCATGGGGGCCGGTGCGGCGCTCGACTACGCGGGCTTCGATCCCGCTCTGGACGCCTCGGTGATGATCTCCGGCGGCTGGCGGGTGGACGGTCCCCAGCGTCCCGCCAACGCCCTCTTCATCTACGGCGCCGGCGACCCGGCTCGCATCCGCGCGCGCTCCGCGGAGCTGGTGGCCGAGCTGGCGGGAGTGGACCGCGCGACCCCGGACGCCGTGTTCGGAGGATTCGAGGAGAGTACTGCCGTGAGTCACGTCGAGGTCGCGCGTGCCGATCACATCACGGTGATGGGCTCCGCCTATGCGGCGCGAAAGATCATCGACTGGCTGGACCAGAGCTACGGGGTCGAGCGCGGGACCTTCTTCCTGCGCTCGGACCCGCGCCTGCGCGCCGCCGGGGTCGGCATGCTGGCCTTCGTGGCGCTCTTGCCCGGGCTCGGCGTCGGGCTCTCCCGGCTGGCGCCGCGCCGGGCGGAGCGCCCGGGTGCGGGAGCCGCCCCGCACGTCGCGCTCCTGGCCGGCGCTCTGGTCGGAACGCTGCCCTTCGTCGCCATCGGAGGTCTCGAGCGCTTGCTGCCCCTGGTGGTGGCGAACACGGTCGTCTTCCACCTGTTCGCAGCGGGCCTCCTGCTGCTGGTCGCCGGCACCTTGCGGCAGCAGTTCGATCCGAAGATGCTGCGCGCGGAGCTGGCGCAGAGTCTCGGAGCCGCGATCGTCGGCACGCTGGCCTTCTTCTTCGCCCTCGCGCCGCTCGCGATGGTCCTGCACGGCATGGGCCTCACGCCCGAGCGTGCGGCGGTGGCCCTCGCCGCTGCGGTGCTGCTCCTGCCCTTCCAGCTGGCCTTCCACGGCCTGCTGCGCCGCGGCAGTCCGGTCATCGCGTGCGTGAGCAGTCTGCTCGGGCGTCTGAGCATCGTCCTCGTGCTGTGGCTCGCGGTCGTTGCGGGTGTGCTCTCGGGCGTCGTGATGCTGATGCTGCCGGTGCTGGTCCTGCTCTTCGTGCTGCTCGAGGTGCTCGCGACGGCGATCTACAGCGCGTCGCGCAACTGGGTGCTGCCGGCGCTGCTGGAGGCCATTCTCCTGGCCTGGGTGTTCGCGGCCGTCATGCCCATCACCGTCTAGCTTCCCGCAGGTAGGCGCGTTCCGAGAGCCAGGCGGGGAGCGCGATGGCCGCGCACCAGAGTGCCAGGGTCGCGAAGCCCACGGTGATTCCCGCTGCATCGCCCACCACTCCCGTGAGCCAGGCGGCCGCGAAGCCCCCCGTCGAGCCGAGGCCGGCCACCAGCGAAACGGCCGTGGCGGGTGCGTGGGGGCTCCGCTGGCCGCCCAGGGCGACGAGCAGGGGGAAGGCGCCGCGGAGTGCGAAGCCGATGGCGGCGAAGAGGAGCTCGACGGCGGTCCAGGCGAGGGTCACGCCGAGTGCCAGCGCCACGCCCGCGACGGCACCCATCACGGTCGCGCTGCGGGCGTCACCGGCGCCGGCGGAGCGCGCGGCGAAGGCCAGACGCCCCGCCAGCAGACCCAGCCAGAAGACACTGATGGCGGCGCGACCCCGGTCGGCGCTCAGGCCCAGCCCGCTCTCCGCGTAGGGGATCGCGAGACCGGAGATGGTCGTCTCGATGCCGACGTACGCGAAGGCGGCCATGCAGAGGAAGAGCAGCGGGGCGTTCAGGACGCGTGCCCGGCTTCCGTCCGACGCCGTCGTCGCAGCGAGCGGGGCGCCCATGGGAGCCGTCGCACCCGCGGTGGCCAGCATCAGGTGCGCGGCTCCGAGGATCCGGAAGGCCAGGGTCCAGTCCGGTGACTCCTCTCCGGCGATCAGCGCTCCGATTCCGAGCGGCGTGACGATGGCACCGACGGCCGCCGCGGAGTGCAGGATGGAGATCATCCGGACCGAGCGTTCGCCGTAGAGCTGCACGGCGGCGGCGTTGAGGACCGTCTCGTAGAAGCCGCCCCCGAAGCCGGCGGCGAGGAGCAGGACCCCCACGACCGCGTAGCCGTGGGCCTGGCCGGGACCGAGAGCGAAGAGCGCGGCGGCGGTGACCGCGCAGGAAGCCGCGAAGAGCGGCCTGCGCGGGAAGCGATCGATCAGCGGTCCCGCGGCCAGCACCCCGAAGCCCACGCCGGTCATCACCGCGGAGACCAGCAGCCCCGAACGGCCCAGGTCGAGATCGAGCGCGTCGCGGATCGCGTCCTGGCTCGCACCGACCACGACGAGCAAGGCGCCGAAGAGGGCGAAGCCGACCAGGCCGAACGGCAGATACGGGAGTCGCGGCCCCAAGCTCGTCAGTCGGCTTCGAGGCGCCGGCGGCTCAGAAGTTCAGCTCGAGCTTCGCCGACTCCGACATCATCTCCATGCCCCAGGGCGGGTCCCAGACGAGATCGAGCTCGCAATCGCTGACTCCGGGCATGGCTCGCACCTTCTCCTGCACCTCGACGGGCAGGATCTCGGCCACGGGGCACATGGGCGAGGTGAGCGTCATCTTCACGTACGCGAGATTCCCTTCTCGCACGTCGACCTCGTAGATGAGCCCGAGCTCGTAGATGTCTACCGGGATCTCGGGGTCGTAGCAGGTCTTGAGGACGGCGATGACGTCGTCCTTCGTGATCTCCGGGGCGCCACTTGCCGCCATCGTCTCGCGCGCGCTCGCTTCGGATTCGCTCATCACTCGGTCCTCGCTACCTCCGTTCCGCCATCGAGCGCCGAGCGAAGGGTGTGCCAGCACAGGGTCGCGCACTTCACGCGCACCGGATACTCGCGAACGCCCGAGAAGACGGCGAGCTTCCCGAGTCCCTCGCCGTCGACCTTCTCGCCCGGGTTGCCGGTTACCAGCTCGTGGAAGCGCTCGAAGGTCTCCTCGACTTCGCTTCGCTTGCGGCCCTTGACGAACTCGGTCATCAGCGACGCCGAAGCCGTGGAGATCGCACAGCCCTTGCCGTCGAAGCGCAGATCGACGATGCGCTCGTCGTCGTCGAGGTCGAGGTAGACGACGAGCTTGTCGCCGCAGACCGGATTGTCGCCGCGCGCCGTCCGGTTGGCGCCGTCGAGCACCCCGTGGTTCCGCGGCGCGCGGTTGTGGTCCAGGATGGTGGACTGATAGAGCTCGCGCAGGTCGTCCATCAGCCGAAGAGCTCCTTGACCTTGTGGATGGCGGCGACCAGCTGGTCGACCTCGTCGCGGGTGTTGTAGAGCGAGAGCGAGGCGCGGGTCGTGGCCGGCACCTCGAAGCGGTCCATCACCGGCTGCGCGCAGTGGTGTCCGGCTCGCACGGCGATGCCTTCCTGGTCGAGCACCGTGGCGACGTCGTGGGGATGCGCCGAGTCCATCACGAAGGACAGCACGCCGGCCTTCTCGCGAGCGGTGCCGATGATTCGCAGACCGGGGATCGCTTCCAGGGCCGGCGTCGCGTAGTCCAGGAGCTCCTGCTCCCAGGCGGCGATCGCATCCATGCCGATCCCCTGCAAGTAGTCGATGGCGGTCCCGAGGCCGATGGCGCCCGCGATGTCCGGCGTGCCGGCCTCGAAGCGCGCCGGTGGGGCCTTGAAGGTGGTCTTCTCGAAGCTCACGCTCTCGATCATCTCGCCGCCGGTCATGAAGGGCGGCATCGCCTCGAGCCGGTCGAGCTTGCCGTAGAGGGCCCCGATGCCACTTGGCGCGAAGAGCTTGTGGCCCGAGAAGCAGTAGAAGTCGCAGTCCAGCTCCCGGACGTCGACGGGCATGTGCGGAACCGCCTGGGCGCCGTCGAGCAGGACCGGAATCTCCCGCGCGTGGGCGGCGTCGATCATCTCGCGTACCGGGACGACCGTCCCGAGCGCGTTCGAGACGTGGGTGACGGCGACCAGCTTCGTCCGGTCCGAGAGCAGGTCGCGGA